>CAJCJB010000001.1 GCA_903970545.1 Candidatus Saccharimonadota bacterium
GCCCTAAATCCAAATCGGTTTCGGCACCATCGTCGGTAACATAGCATTCGCCATGCTCATAGGGGTTAAGTGTGCCGGGGTCTACGTTAATATAAGGGTCTAACTTTTGGATGGTAGCCGTGTAACCCCTTGCCTGAAGTAATTTTGCCAGAGATGCTGCGATGATTCCTTTACCGAGAGACGAAGTAACACCGCCGGTTACAAAGATAAATTTAGTGGCGTTTTGCATTATTCGCTTCTTTATTTTTATCTTTTTTTGTGCTCATGTATTCGCTTCGCTCGGCTCCAGTTTTTTAAAAACTGTGTGCAAAGATATGTTTTATAATAATGTGTGGATGGGCAGATTGACTGAAAAAGGAATGTTATTTAACTAATTACTAACAATAACCAAGCGTTTATTTACCACACCCTCATTGCTTTGCAGGCTTATATTATATACCCCTTCATTTAAGCTGCTTGCATCTATAGTTGTTTTGCCGTTTATGGTTTGGGTTAATACAAGCTTACCATTTACATCATAAACCTGCATTAAAGTTCCCTTCCCTTGGGGAAGGGTTAGGGATGGGATTGGCTCTATTACAAAACTACCGTTGTTGGGGTTGGGGTAGATGTTTACTTGTTCTTTATTATTTGCATATTGCTCTATGCCTGCACAATCCCCACATGGAGGCGGTCCCCAACGTAATGAATATAATTTATGTCTTATATTATCGTATTTCAGACTCCAAGTAGAATTAGAAGTCATATTGTTATTATATATTACATTCCCAGTTAAAATATCAAATGTAACAATGGTATTAGGGTATAAATACAAATATTGCTGATTAATTAGGTCAATAGCCGAACTACCGTTATTTGGTAGATTTATACTTGTGCTAACCTGTGTATACGCACCTGTTGATTGATTTATAGAAGCAAGATAACTTGTAGTGCCATTAGAAAAAACACCAAATAATGAATTTGTAGAATCATTATAGCATAAACTGGTTATTTCAAATCCTGCTGCGAAAACTATACTTGGGTTTGAAATTACATTTCCAGTTGCAACATCAATAGTGTATAAATTATTTGAATTAATATTTAAAAAAATATATTGATTGCTAACTTGATTAAATGTGCTTTTTCCGGAATTAGTACTATTATATGGGATAGGACTACCTATTGTTGTAGTTGGCACCCCAAGTACAGGATCAATTGTAACCAGATATTTTACATTAATAGTAGAATCAAGTAATACTCCATATAATTTATTTAATGAGTTACTATATTCAAGCTCACCCAAAAATTTGCTACAAACCGGATTATTAATAATGGAATCATTAGAAACATCAATAGAATATAGTCTATTTTTCCATGCGTTCAGACTGTCTTGCGCGAGAAAAATATAAATAGCTTCATTTTCATTATATGCCCGTAAATTACAAGCAATTAATGAAATACCAGCAATATGTGATCCAGTATTAATATAAGAACCATCCGTTCTATTAATTTCTATAACATATTCACCTTGCGCCTTCCCATTCAAACAAAACGATAAGGCTAAAAGGGTAATTATTTTTTTCATAATGTTATTTGTTTTAATGTCATACAAATATAAAATAAATAAATTCTTTTAAATTTATTTTCATTCCTGCACAATAAATAATAATACCCCTCGTTAAACATATATTACTGCCCGAATTTGCAAATAAGGCAAGCCTCTAAGACAACTGTTCCTCAGTTTATAGACAAATAGCCAACTGCCTCTCAGTACTAAGTTAACCAGACAACTGTTACCTAAACCTAATCTTAAAAAACCCTGTGAGTAAAGTAGCAGGTAAAAATCAACATGGCTAAGAAAAAGAAAGCGGAAACATTTCCAACAAAAGATGAGTTATTTGATGCGGGCGGCAAAGCGCTGCTGGCACACCTTGCCGTAGCAGACCCCGATAGCGGCAGCACCACCGTTACGTGGACGCGGTTAAACATACCTGCCCCAATTTATAACATGCTGGTGGCGCTGTTTGGCACAACTACAACAAGCAACACGTGGTTGTATGTATATCCGTTAGAAAAAAACAAGGCTACGCGCACGGGTACATTAACCACACAAAAAAAGGCGTTAAAGAAAAAAATACTGGCTATTATCCGCTCGCAGCGTACTATTTTAAAGGCTACCGAAAAGGCTACACCCGGCACGCTAACACCAACCGATAAAACAGCTTTTTTTATACCCGAGCCAAACCCGCGTACAAATAGTTTAGAGAGTTTTAGAATTGCCGATGCCGCGCCTTTGTTAAGCCTGCACTCGGTAAAACATTTGGAGCATGTGGTGGATGCGCACGACCCCGAAGCACCCAAAAGTGCAGGCTTGCCCGAAGGTGTGACGTTTATTTGGCTGTTGGTTTATGTGGGCACTACTGCGCCAACGGCATGGACACAGTTCTCGCACCTGAAGTTTTGTACTAAATTCCGTAATGTTAGCAACTTTTTGGCTACGCAGGCAAAGTCTGATGTGTGGTACACCGCTTGTTATATAAGCGAATCGGGAGATATGAGCAATTTTAGTCCGTTTTTGCACAGCACCATAGCGCAAACAGCTTAAAACACCCTTAATTTTATCTGCAACGTGTACGTTTCGTATCAGAACGGAGACGTTTCGCATCAGAACGTACACGCTCCGCATCAGAACGTAGGCGTTGCGCACAGGAACAGAGGAGTTGCGTATCAAAACGGAGGCGTTTCGTACCGGAACGGAGACGTTGTGCAACAGAACGCATACGTTGCGTGCTAAAATCAGGGCGTTGCGCACCGGAACGTAGGTGTTGCGTATCAAAACATACACGTTGCGCACCACAACGCATACGTTGCTGACAAGAATATAGGCGTTACTGATAACAATTTACACGTTGCTTGGGACTGCGTTATGGATTGGAGAGGAAAGCCTATTCCCCCTTCTAAGGGGGTGTCCGTAGGACGGGGGATGTTTGCTACTCTTTACATCCCCCTTAATCCCCCTTCAAAGGGGGAATAGCTTGTAACGTAAAGCCCGACGGCGTAATCGCCGGAACGCCCTAAAACTCGAACTTATAGCCTATGCCTTTGATGGTTTTCACGTAATCATCGCCAAGTTTTTCGCGGAGTTTACGGATGTGCACATCAATGGTTCTATCGCCAACCACTACTTCATCGCCCCAAATATGCTGCATAATAAAATCACGATGAAAGACCTTACCCGGCTTACTAGCTAAAAGCGATAATAGTTTAAATTCTTTTTTAGCAAAAACTATTTCTATACCATCTTTAACAACCATGTGCTTGTCCTTCTCTATACGAATACCGCCCAAAACCAATTCATCGTTACCGGTATTTTCAGAAACAGCTCCTCTGCGCAGCAAAGCTTTAATTCTACTGATAAGCACACGAGGTTTGATAGGTTTAGTTATATAGTCATCAGCACCCACATCAAAACCGGCAATTTGCGAATAGTCTTCGTTGCGAGCAGTTAGAAAGGCTATAATGGTGTTGTTTAAAGAATCAATTTGCCTGATTGCCCGACAGGTTTCAATGCCATCCATGCCCGGCATCATCACATCAAGCACAATTAAATCGGGGCGCTTTTTGCTTGCAATATCTACTGCATCCTTACCGTTACTGGCGGTATAAACCTTAAAACCTTCTTTTTCGAGGTTATAACTTAAAAAATCTAATATATCCTGCTCGTCATCAACTAATAAAACCTTTGCGGGATCCTTCATAAATATTTAATTGCAACAAAAGTAGTTAGTTAATGTTAAATTCAATGTTAAGTAATTATTAAGTTATCAAATATAACCCACATTCTTTAAAAGAGAATCGTAATCTAAAACAGAGTATGGTTTGTTTATAGTTATTAAAAACTATCAGGCTTTCCCTAATACGGAAAATAGTAGTTTTGCAGCCACTTATTTTATTTGAACCGTGCCCGATATTATTAATCTTTTACCCGAGAACATTGCCAACCAGATTGCGGCAGGTGAGGTAGTGCAACGACCATCATCGGTAGTAAAGGAATTGCTTGAAAATGCTGTTGATGCAGGTGCAACACAAATTTCTTTATT
>CAJCJB010000002.1 GCA_903970545.1 Candidatus Saccharimonadota bacterium
GCACGGCAAATGCTTTTTCAGCATTCAGCAAAGCAATTAAAAAAACTAAGCCGATGAGCTAATCTTTTGTTCGTGTCTCTATGCATTGCAGATCGTTTGGTCTTGACGTGGAAAAAGCCTTTACAAATCTAATAATTTAACAATCTATTAATAAACTGTTAAAATAATTTTTTAACAGCCGAGCGAAGCGAATACACGATTACAATAATTTAAAAACAAAAAAAGAGTAGATTAGTATGCGTGCATAATAATATTTTTATACATTTGTGTTCGCAAATGGTAAAAAAGCATACCGAAACAATTGATTCTAAATTAAAAACAGCCTGGCAGGTTGTTAGCCGTATGTACAATGCCGAAGCCACGCTGCATGATGCCACCATATCTATGGCACACTTTATTCTGAATGTAGATAGTCACGAAGGTTCTTTTGCATCTGATATTGCCCCTCAGCTGGGTATGGAAAGCACATCCTTGTCGCGCATAATAGTTTCCATGGAAGAAAAAAAACTCATTACCCGCAAAAGCGACAAGACCGATAAACGCAAAATACTGATTACACTTACCAAAAAAGGAAAAGAACAAAAAGAGTTAGCCAAGAATATTGTAAGAAACTTTAACCATCTGGTAGAAGTAAAACTGGGCAAGCAACGTGTGGAAGAGTTTTATAAAACCATTGATGAGATAAGTGAACTGGCAGAAGAACGAAACAAATTATTAAAGAATTAAATTATAATAAACATGAAACGTATCATTCAAAAAGTTGCCGTATTAGGTTCGGGTGTTATGGGAAGCCGTATTGCCTGTCACTTTGCCAACATTGGTTGCGAAGTATTGCTTTTGGATATTGTTCCTAAAGAACCCAACGATGCCGAGAAAGCAAAAAAACTAACGCTCGAAAGCAAAGCCGTAAGAAACCGCATTGCAAACGATGCTTTGGCTTTTGCTTTAAAATCAAACCCCTCCCCTATTTATTTAAAGAAGTTTGCATCACGCATCAGCATTGGCAACTTTGATGATGACATGAAAAAGATTGCCAACTGCGATTGGGTAATTGAAGTGGTAATTGAAAATCTGGAAATTAAAAAGAAGGTTTTTGAAAACGTAGAGAAGTTCCGCAAACCCGGCACGCTTATTACATCCAACACATCGGGCATACCCATTCACTTAATGACTGAAGGCAGAAGCGATGATTTTAAAGCGCATTTCTGCGGTACGCATTTCTTTAACCCTCCGCGTTACTTAAAATTATTAGAGATCATTCCTACCCCACATACCGATAAAGAAGTGGTTGATTTCTTAACCCACTATGGCGAGAAATATTTAGGCAAAACAACCGTATTGTGTAAAGATACCCCCGCCTTTATTGCTAACCGTGTAGGTGTATATGGCATTATGGCGCTGCTGCACATCGTAGAGAAAATGGGCTTAACCGTTGAAGAAGTAGATAAATTAACCGGACCTGTTTTAGGTCGCCCTAAGTCGGCTACGTTCCGCACAGGCGATGTAGTTGGTTTAGATACCTTGGTGTTAGTAGCTAATGGCTTAAAGCAAAATTGCCCCAATGATGAAGCCAACAGTTTATTTGTATTGCCCGAGTACTTAAAGAAAATGGTTGAGAACAAATGGCTGGGCGATAAAACCGGACAAGGTTTCTACAAAAAAGTAAAGAACAAAGAAGGTAAATCAGAGATACAGGCACTTGATTTAAAAACATTAGAGTACAAGCCATCTCAAAAAGTAAAATTTGCAACACTTGAGTTAACTAAACCTATTGATAATTTAAAAGAACGCGTTAAAGTTTTAGTTGCCGGAAAAGATAAAGCAGGAGAATTTTATCGTGCCACCTTTGCAGGTTTATTTCAGTATGTATCAAATCGCATTCCTGAAATTGCCGATGAATTATATCGTATAGACGATGCCTTAAAAGCAGGTTTCGGATGGGATTTAGGTCCGTTTGAATATTGGGATGCCATTGGTGTAAAAGAAGGTGTTGCTTTAATGGAGCAAGCAGGTAACAAGCCTGCTGCATGGGTTACCGAGATGTTGAAATCAAATACCTCTTTCTATAAAATTGAAGATGGGGTTAAAAAATATTATGATATACCATCCAAAACCTACAAAGTAATTCCTGGGACAGAAGAATTTATTTCACTGGAGAATATCCGTTCAACCAAAACCATTTGGAAAAACAGCGGTGTTACCATTACCGATTTAGGAGATGGAATTATCAACGCCGAGTTTCATACTAAAATGAATACCATTGGCGGCGATGTTCTACAAGGCTTAAACAAAGCCGTTGAACTTGCCGAAAAAGATTATCGTGGTTTGGTTATCAGTAACGAAGGTGCAAACTTCTCTGCCGGTGCCAACGTGGGCATGATTTACATGATGGCTGCCGACCAAAACTGGGATGAATTAAACATGGCAGTTAAAGTGTTTCAAAACGCTACCATGCGTTTGCGTTACTCTTCTATACCTGTGGTGGCAGCCCCTCACAACTTAACCTTAGGCGGTGGTTGCGAAATTTGTTTACACGTGGATAAAGTAGTTGCGCACGCAGAAACCTATATTGGTTTGGTTGAGTTTGGTGTTGGTTTAATTCCCGGTGGTGGCGGTACAAAAGAGTTTGCTTTGCGTTTAAGCGATGCCTTGCATGAAGGAGATGTGGAATTAAACGCTTTCCGTGATAAATTCTTAACTATTGGTCAGGCTAAAGTAGCCACATCAGCATACGAAGCTTTTGATTTAGGTATTCTTGTTCCCGGTCGTGATAAAGTAGTGGTATCTCGTAGTCGTCAGTTATTGGAAGCAAAGGAAGAGTGTTTAAAAATGGCTGAAGCTGGGTATACCAAACCCGCTCCAAGAAACGATATTCGTGTGCTTGGTAATACAGCACTTGGTTTAGTATATGTGGGTGCGGATTCTATGAAAAGCGGAAATTACATCAGCGAACACGATCAAAAAATATCCGAGAAGTTAGGATTTGTTTTAGCAGGCGGTAATCTTTCTCAACCAACAATGGTATCTGAACAATATCTGTTGGATTTAGAAAGAGAAACTTTTGTTCAGTTATGTACAGAAAGAAAAACGCTTGAACGTATCCACAGCATTATTAATGGAGGAAAGATTCTTAGAAATTAATCACATTTAAATCTAACAAATATGAATGCATATATAGTAGCAGGTTTTAGAAGTGCAGTAGGCAAAGCCAACAGAGGTGGGTTTCGCTTTACTCGCCCTGATGATTTAGCAGCTGATGTAATTAAACATTTGGTTGCTTCTGTTCCGAGCTTGGATAAAGAACGTATCGACGATGTAATGGTTGGTAACGCTATGCCGGAAGCAGAGCAAGGTTTGAACGTTGCGCGCCTGATTTCCTTAATGGCATTAGATACCGATAAAGTATCAGGTATGACGGTTAACCGTTATTGCGCATCAGGTATGGAAACCATTGCCATTGCTTCTGCAAAAATTCATTCCGGACTTGCTGATTGCATTATTGCAGGTGGGACAGAAAGCATGAGTTTAATTCCTATGGGAGGATGGCGCATCGTACCGAATCCAAAAATTGCCAAAGAACATGCCGATTGGTATTGGGGTATGGGCTTAACCGCTGAAGCGGTTGCTAAAGAATTTAATGTGTCTCGCGAAGACCAGGATTTATTTAGTTACCACTCGCATCAAAAAGCTATTGCGGCTATTAAAGCAGGTAAGTTTAAAGATGAGATTGTTCCTGTAAAAGTTTCGGAAACGTATTTAGATGAAAATCAAAAACGCAAAACACGCGATGTGATTGTTGATACCGATGAAGGTCCACGTGCAGATACTTCAGTTGAAGCATTAGCAAAACTAAAACCGGTATTTGCAGATGGCGGAAGTGTAACAGCCGGTAACTCATCACAAACCAGTGATGGTGCTGCTTTTGTTTTGGTAATGAGCGAACGCATGGTAAAAGAATTAAACGTAAAACCAATTGCACGTTTGGTATCTCATGCCGTAGCCGGTGTGCCTCCACGCATTATGGGTATCGGTCCTATTGTAGCTATTCCTAAAGCCGTTGAAAAAGCAGGATTAAAACTTAATGATATTGATTTGTTTGAATTAAATGAGGCCTTTGCTTCTCAGTCATTAGCAGTTGTAAGAAAATTAGAAATCAATCCGGATAAAGTAAACGTAAATGGTGGTGCTATTGCATTAGGACATCCGTTAGGTTGCAGTGGTGCAAAATTATCGGTGCAAATGTTTAACGAGTTACGTCGTCAAAATAAAAAGTACGGTGTAGTAACTATGTGTATCGGAACGGGACACGGTGCTGCCGGTGTATTTGAATTATTGTAAGCCCCCTCTAACTCCCCCGAAGGGGGAGATTATAATAATTAAATGAATAAAAAATAAAAATAATAACGCTTAACTCACCTCCCCTTTGGGGAGGAAGGGAGGGGCTTTTAAATTAAAATATATGAAAACAAAAGGCGGAGAATTTATTATTAAAGAAACTAACGCACAAGACATCTTTATTCCTGAACAATGGACAGAAGAGCAGTTAATGATGAAAAAAACCTGTGAGGATTTTGTTGCACAGGAAGTACTTCCTCATTTAGACAAGATTGATAATCAGGAGCCGGGTCTTGTACCTTCTATTTTAGAAAAGGCGGGAGAGCTTGGTATTCTTGGTATTTCTGTACCTGAAAACTTAGGTGGTTTAGGTTTTGATTTTGTTACCTCTATGTTGACTACCGAAGTTATCGGTGGCGCACATTCGGTTGCTGTAGCACTTTCTGCTCATACAGGTATTGGTACCTTACCCATTTTATATTATGGTAACGAAGCACAAAAAGCTAAATACATTCCTAAACTGGCAACAGGCGAGTGGAAAGCTTGTTATTGCTTGACTGAACCGGGCAGTGGTTCTGACGCTAACAGTGGAAAAACTTCAGCTAAACTTTCTGCTGATGGTAAACACTATATCCTTAACGGACAAAAAATGTGGATTACCAATGGTGGCTTTGCCGATATATTTACCGTGTTTGCAAAAATTGATGATGATAAAAACCTTTCTGCCTTCATCGTTGAAAAAGCTTTTGGAGGAATTTCATTAAATCCGGAAGAACATAAAATGGGTATCAAAGGAAGCTCTACCCGTCAGGTTTTCTTTAATGATTGCAAAGTTCCCGTTGAAAATCTTTTATCTGAAAGAGAGAACGGATTTAAAATTGCTGTAAACATTTTGAATATTGGTCGCGCAAAACTGGCTGGTGCCGCAATTGGCGCATCTAAACAGGTGACCACAAAATCAGTTGAATATGCTAACGAGCGTAATCAGTTTGGTCGTCCTATTTCTAAATACGGGGCTATTCGTTATAAACTAGCTGAACAAGCTGTAAGAATATATGCTTCTGAAAGCGCTACCTATCGTGCCGCGCAAAATATTGAAGATGCTATCCACGCTTTAATAGCAGGTGGAATGGATGAAGCAAAAGCCAAATTAAAAGGCATTGAGCAATTTGCTGTTGAGTGCGCTATCTTAAAAGTACATGGTTCTGAAGTGTTGGATTATGTAGTGGATGAAGGCGTACAAATTTATGGCGGAATGGGTTATAGCGCTGAAGCTCCCATGGATAGAGCTTATCGCGATGCACGTATCAACCGTATTTTTGAAGGCACTAACGAAATTAATCGCATGTTGATTGTGGATATGCTTTTAAAGCGTGCCATGAAAGGTGAACTTGATTTAATGGGACCTGCACAAAAAGTGGCTGCTGAGTTAGTTGGTATTCCTGAAATGAGTGAACCGGATGAGACTTTGTTTGCATACGAGAAAAAATTAATTTCGAATTACAAAAAAGCAATCTTAATGGTAGCAGGTGCAGCTGTTCAAAAACTAATGACTACCCTAAGCAAAGAGCAGGAAGTTATTATGAACATTGCCGATATGGCTATTGAAACATACGTAGCTGAATCTGTTTTATTACGTACAGAGAAATTGGTTGGTATGCGTGGAGAAGAAGCTTGCAAAGAGCAACTGGCCATGATGCGTATTTATATAAATGATGCCTGCGATAAAATTTCTGTATATGGCAAAGAAGCTTTAAACAGTTTTGGTGAGGGGGATGAATTGCGTATGATGTTAATGGGTCTAAAACGTTTTACTAAACAAGACCCCTTCAATCCAAAAGCAGCGCGTCAGGTTGTGGCAGAAAAGTTAATTGCAGCAAACAAATACTGTTTCTAAACAAAAATGGAAAACATTTTTTACGAAGGTAAAGTTATCTGGAGCATGGTAGATGCCAATATGCATCTTCGTCACTCTGCCTATGCTGATTTTGCTGCGCAAGCGCGACTGGAGATTTTACACTCAACAGGTTTCAACGCTGACTTATTGGAGAAATTACATGTGGGTCCAATCTTATTTCGTGAAGAATTAATCTATATGCGTGAGGTTCGCCCCAATGATACCATTAGAATAACCTGTGCTTTAACCAAAGCAAGAAAAGATGGATCTCGTTGGTCGTTTAAGCAAGAAATGTTTCGAAGTGATGGGATACAAGCCGCGCAAATTAATGTTGATGGAGCTTGGATTGATACCGTAAAAAGAAAATTAGTTGCCTTGCCGGAAGAATGGGCTACTAAATTTTTGCATATTCCTAAAAGCCCCGATTTTGTATTAGAAGAAGTTCCGGTAAAGAAAATAGAAACTGTTATATCGAATAAAAACATGACACCATTAGAAGAAAAGTTTGAAACAGCCAAAAAGCGCGTGATGGAATTGACCGAAAAACCATCTAACGAAAAAATGCTTGAGTTATATGCATTAAACAAACAAGCTACCATTGGCGACATTAATGCAGAAAAACCAGCTATGTTTGATTTTGTGGCAGCAGCTAAATATAATGCCTGGAATGCAAAAAAAGGAATGAGTAAAGAAGATGCACAACAAAAGTATATTGATTTTGTAGAAGGTTTATTTCAAAAAGCGTAATGGATAAATTAAACGCATTAGTACAAAAGGCACAGCATTCCAAATTTTATTTGTGGGTGCTTAACTTTATGCTATTGCGTACGGTGCCATTCAACAATCCGCATAAAATAAAAATACAAACCATTGCAGAAGATGGTATTACTATGTTTGCAGCTAACACTAAAAATAATCGCAATCATATAAAAGGCATACACGCTTGTTTATTGGCAACCCTTTGCGAATATGTTACCGGATTAAGTTTATTGGTGCATCTTTCTCCCAAAGAGTATCGTATTATTTTAAAGAATATCAGTATGACTTATCATTATCAGGCTAAAAGTGATGTTCATACAAAGTTTAATATTACCAAACAAGAAATTGAAAACGACATTTTACTCCCATTAAAAAATCAGGAAGCTCTATTTAAAGAGTTTGCAATTGAAGTATATGATATAAATAAAAACCATATTTGCACAGGATTAATTAACTGGCAAATTAAAGCCTGGAAAAATGTTAAAACACAAATAAATTAATTGATGAGGAAACTAATTACCCTTTCAGCGATTGTTCTTTTATGCGTAAACACTTTTGCACAATCCATAAATAAGGATGCCGTTGTTGGTACATGGCTTACTGGTAAAGGTAACGGTAAAGTGCAGATATATAAAGAAGGAGATAAATACAATGGAAAAATTGTATGGTTAAAAGAACCAAATTATGAAGATGGTAAACCAAAAGTAGATAAACATAACCCTGATAAGACCAAACAGGGTACATTATTGCTTGGCTCTGTTATGATGAAAGGGTTCATTTTTGATGAAGACCGTTGGACTAATGGAACTATTTACGATGCTGAAAACGGAAAGACATATAGTTGCAAAATAAGCTATAGAGATGGTAAATTAGATGTACGCGGATACATAGGAATATCATTAATTGGCAGAACAGATACTTGGTTTAAGGTACCTGACATTAAATAAACAAAAACACATCATTCGAATGAATAAAATGAAAAAACTACTTTCTCTGTTAATATTAATTTCTCCAATAGTATATAAAGCGCAAGGCTTTCAGGTAAACTTACAAGGCCAAGCTCAACAAGCTATGGGTGGTGCAGGAACTGCTTTAATACAAGATGGAGCTGCTGTTTTTTTTAACCCGGGCGGGGTTTCTTTCCTGAAAGAAAATAGCGTGAATGTTGGAGCAACACCTGTTATATCACATGGCGTGTTTTTAGAATCGAATACCAATGCAACTGGTACAACTCAATCTCCGGTTGCTTTTCCATTTGCCGGATATGCCGTTTGGGGAGCAGATAGCAGTCATAAAGTTTTTAGTCGTTTTAAATTTGGTTTAGGTGCTTATACTCCTTTCGGAAGTACTATCAAATGGCAAGATCCATGGCCGGGAAGATTTAACTTAACCGAAATACAATTGTTTTCCGTATTTATTCAACCTACCATAAGCTTTAAAATATGCAACAAACTAGGAATAGGAGGAGGCTTTGTATATGCAACAGGTAAAGTAGATTTACAACAAGATTTACCTATAACATTCCAAAATGGAAATTATGGCAGCGGGATCATAAAAGGAAATGCAACCGGTTATGGTTTTAACGGAGGCATATATTATAAGCCTTGTAATAAATTTTCTATTGGTCTTACATATCGTTCTCAGGTAAATATGAATGTAAAAAATGGAACGGCTACTTTTAATGTGCCTTCTTCTCTTGCAACTGATTTTCCTAATGGAAGTTTTACAAGTTCTCTTCCTTTACCTCAGGTAGCCACTTTAGGGCTTGCATACAGGGTTAATGAAAAACTTGCCTTAGCTTTTGATGCCAGTTTTGTAGGTTGGTACACTTACAAATCAATTACATTTAAATATGCTGATACTACAGCTCAACTGCAAAATACTGTGTTGATTCGTAATTATCAAAATGCCTATTCATTCAGATTAGGTGGGCAATATAAAATACTAAATAATCTTTATGGAAGATTAGGTTTAAGTTACCTGATTTCTCCTGTAAAAAGCGGATATGTTACTCCTGATGTACCCGATGGAAATCGTTTGAATATTATGGCGGGTATAGGTTATAATCTTGGTAAGCATTTTGCAGCTAATGCATCCTTTACTTTTGAGGACATTACAAGAAAGGGAGATAATTCTTTATCAATTATCCCTACACCCGGACAAACTATTTATCCTTTAAGTGGTACTTACAAAGTATTTATTTATGCACCAGGTTTATCAGTAACATATAAATTTTAATATATAGTGCGAATGAAACATCTAATTTATAAATCAATAGTAATTGCCTTATCAGTAAGTATATGCTGTTCGTGCAAACCAAAATTAACTGCCCCTGCGCCAAGTAAAGGTAGTCTTGATCTAACAAGTTATGTGGCTATTGGCAACTCCATCACATCAGGTTTTGCCGATGGTGCTTTGTCTTATAATGGGCAGATGGTATCTTATCCAAACCTTATCGCCGGGCAACTAAAATTAATTAACGGAGTAAATCTTACTTTTAATCAACCCCTACTACCACAAGGCTCTATTGGTACTAACATTGTTGATAGTGCCTATACTAATACTAAATACATATATACAGCTCCCTTGCAGTTAGGTTACTCAACCGATTGTTTAGGTGTTAACTCTTTAGGCCCTATACCTGTTGCTACAGTCGGTGATGAAAGCGCTGTTTCAACAAACATATACGCTTCTCAAGGACCATTTAATAATATGGGCGTACCTGGTGCCAGAGCAATTGATGTAGCAACTGTAGGGTATGGTAATCCTGCAAATGGGATAGGAAACTACAATCCTTTCTTTACACGCATGGCTAAAAACCAAACTACATCAAGTATGTTATCCGATGCTATGCTTTTAAACCCTACATTCTTTTCTTTATTTATCGGCAATAATGATGTGCTATTATATGCTGCTAATGGAGGTGCTCCTCCAACTACTATTACCTCTCAAACTGCTTTTAATACAAGCATAAATACAATTGTATCAACCCTAACTTCAAATGGGGCAAAAGGTGTAATAGGCAATATACCTGATATTACTGCTTTACCTTATTTTACAACTGTTCCATGGAATGGATTAACATTAAGACAAGGACAAGCAGACACACTTAATGGTGTTATATCTTTTTTGGGGGTTAATTATGTTTTTACAGCGGGGAATAATCCTTTTGTGATTTATGATGCATCTGTAAATACACCCTCACATGCAAGGGTAATGCAATCAGGAGAACTTGTTTTATTAAATGTTCCATTAGATCAAATTAAATGCCATAAAATGGGAACTTTAATTCCCATTCCTGATCAATATGTATTAACAGCTACCGAAATACAAAATATAAAAACTGCCACAAGCGCATTTAACACTACTATACAATCGGTGGCGCAGGCAAAAGGTTTGGCATTTGTAGATGTAAATGCTTTCATGAGTCAAACACAAAAAGGCATTTCTTATGACGGCATTTCCTTAAATGCGCAATTTGTAACCGGCGGTGCTTTCTCTTTAGATGGCATACATCTCAACCCAATTGGTAATGCACTTTTAGCTAATCAATTTATTCAGGCAATAAACACAACCTATAGCTCAACTATTCCGCAAGTAGATGCTACTAAATACAGAGGTATCCTATTCCCATAAAATCGAAATATAAAACAAACAGTAAATAACATAAACCAATAAAAATAAAAATCATGAAAAAAATCTATCTATCAATTGCAGCAGCTTTAGCAATAAGCACATCTGCTACAGCCCAATGTGGCGGTCGTTATGATGTTGACCAATTTGGCGTTACAGCAACAACTGGTATAACGTATGGCGAAAATATTAATTCTTCGGGTAATGGCACCACTACCTTAACATTAGACTTTTATGAGCCAACTGGTGATGTATCTACAGCACGTCCTTTAATTATTTGGGCACATGGTGGAAGTTTCCTTAGTGGTTCTTCAACTGATCCGGATGTAGATACTTTATGTCATCGTTTTGCTAAAAAAGGATATGCATGTGCTTCTATCAATTATCGTTTGGGTGTAACGTCTTTCGATTCTTTAGGATTTATTCCTGCTTTAGTACGTTCTGTTCAGGATATGAAAGCGGCTGTTCGTTTCTTTTATAAAGATAAGCTTACTTCAAACACTTATAAAATAGATACAAATAATATTTTTATTGGTGGAAGTTCGGCTGGTTCGTTTACGGCACTGCATTATGCGTATTTAAAAAGAAGCTGCCAGGTAACTACTTATATCAGTCAATATGAATTAGATTCGTTGGGCGGACTTGACGGCTATAGCGGAAACCAATGTTATTCTCAAAACGTAAAAGGTGTTATTGACTTATGTGGCGCTTTAGGAACTTATGGTTGGTTAGAAGCTGGTGATTTGCCTCTTTGCTCTATGCATGGAAATGCTGATGGGACTGTAAATTATAGTCGCGGAGAAGTGTTGCCTTCTTATGGCATTCATATTTTATTTGCCGATGGCAGCCGTATGATAAAAGCACAAGCTTTAGCAGTTGGTGTATCAGATAATTTTTACACTTGGTATGGTGCAGATCACATACCTTATTGTTATACCTCGGCATCAGCATGGACAGCTACCGAAAGCAGTTATATGGATACTACCGTAAATTTTGTGCGTGATTATTTGTTACAACGTTTGGGCTATAGCTGCACTGCTTCTCAAGCAGCTAATACCCCTTACGGAACAGCTAATTTATATTCTTTCACAAACTGCTCAACTAATTCTCCATTAACTTGTGCTTCAGCAACAGGTATTAAAAACATAAGTGCTGCTAATTTATTATTAGAAGTATATCCTAATCCTTCAACCAGTGATGTAAATGTTGTTTTTTCTAATAACAGCGATACACATTTTATAGAGCTTACTGATATTTCAGGTAGAGTTCTAAAATCAGCCACTACTACACAAGCTGTTTATACTTTAGAAAAATCAAACCTTAATGCAGGTGTTTATTTCTTAAAGGTTTCTAATAACCAAGGAGAAGCATCTATCCAAAAGATTATTTTCTACTAGAAATTAAATTCTTTTTTATATCAAAGGCTGTCTCCAAAGGCAGCCTTTTTTATTCCTTTAAACTTCGTAGTTTTGCTTTTATGACTAAATCCGAAAAAATAAAAAACTTCAACCCTAATGATATAGGAAATAAAAACGCTGGCATGTACGGCTTACCTTTTGCTCAGGATGAGTGTGAGATACAAATCATTCCGGTTCCATGGGAAGTTACCGTTAGTTATTCAACAGGTACAGCCCAGGCACCACAAACGATTATGGAAGCTTCTTATCAGGTAGATTTGCACGACCCATTTGTATCCGAAGCATGGAAGATGGGAATCTTTTTAGATGAAATAAATAATAACCTAGCTTTAAAAAGTACTGCACTTCGTAAAAAAGCGGAGCAACATATTGAGCTTTTAGCTGAAGGGGCAACATTGTCAGGCAATCCAGTTATTGATGAAATAAATAAGGAATGTATTGCAATGAACGCTTGGGTTAAACAACGCAGCCTTCATTTTCTCAACCAAAATAAAACAATTGGTTTGTTAGGTGGCGACCACTCTACTCCACTTGGTATGATGCAAGCCCTTGCAGAAAAGTTTGGTGACTTTGGCATATTACAAATTGATGCGCATGCTGATTTGCGTAATGCTTACGAAGGATTTGAATTCTCGCATGCTTCTATCATGTTTAACGCACTTAAAATAAAAGAACTAACTAAGTTAGTACAAATAGGCATTCGCGATTATTGCGATGAAGAGCTAAATGTAATAACCAATTCAAAAGGAAGAATAGTTACTTTTTTTGACAGGGATATAAAACAACAACAGTATACCGGAGAAACATGGAATACAATTTGCGATAAAATAATAGCCTGTCTGCCCGATAAAATATATTTGAGTTTTGATATTGATGGCTTAGACCCCAAGCTTTGCCCGCATACAGGTACTCCTGTAGCAGGAGGCTTTGAAACGGAACAAGTTTTATTTCTTTTAGAAAAGATTGTAAAGAGCGGAAAGAGAATAATTGCTTTTGACTTAAACGAAGTTGCCCCGGGACCCGATGGCGATGATTGGGATGCTAATGTAGCTGCTCGTTTATTATATCGCATTGCCAACTTGGTTGCCTATTCTAAAGGGAAGAGATAAGTTCACTTACGATTTATTAGAACCAAAAAGGGCAGATAATTTCATCTGCCCCTTTTTTAATTTTTTATTATTCTAAATACTATTTACTTCCTCCGCCTCCAAATTTAAAGGAAACTCCTGCTGCAATAAGTGGCCCACCGGGAAATCCAAGGTTTACATTAAGGCCAATATTTTCAGTAAAAAAGTATCTCATACCTATCTCTATCCTGAATGCTAATGGATCACCCAAACTTAAATTTAAACGATAGTTCGGGTCATTGGTAACCATTCCAAATGACCTATTATAATAACCTGCTTTAACAGCCCAATACACATCTAATTTATCTGTGCGTACAAAATGAAAGTTAAACCCCAGCATGGCCCTGATAGCAGGCGAAGACAAATTATAATTATAGGTAACTGCATTACCATTTTGATCTACAGTAGCGTTCGAAAATTTTATTCCCACATTAGAATAATTAAAATCTATTCCCATTCCAAACTTATCAGTAAGTAAATACTCGGCTTTTGCTCCCATTGGCCCTATGCCATAAATGGATAGGCTTCCTATAGCTGTACTTGCACTTGTACCACTCGTAGAGTTTTGAATATTATTAGCATCTGTTTTAAGGATGCTTTCAAATAAATTAGGAAAGCCATAATAGGCATCCACTAACACACTGCTTTTTGAACGCATTGCGCATTCAGGTTTAAGTTGACCATTAAGGCAACTCCAATCATAATTGTAGTTATTTTTTTCATATAGCTAGTTTTTAAGGTTTAAACAAAGCTAAAACAAATATCTTAATTAGCAATTTTTCTATATATCAGCACCTTTCTGTTATTTTTGCACCCTTATTTTAACCTATGCCATTATCCTTTACCGAAGAAATTAAACGCCGCCGAACCTTCGCCATTATTGCCCACCCCGATGCCGGTAAAACAACACTTACCGAAAAACTTCTTTTGTTTGGAGGTGCCATTCAAATTGCAGGTGCCGTCAAATCCAATAAAATAAAAAAAGGTACTGCTTCCGATTTCTTAGAGATAGAGCGCCAACGTGGTATCTCTGTTTCAACTTCCGTAATGGCGTTTGAATTTAAAGGCAAAGAAGTAAACATATTAGATACTCCCGGTCACGAAGATTTTGCCGAAGACACCTACCGCACACTCACCGCTGTCGAT
This sequence comes from Candidatus Saccharimonadota bacterium, assembly GCA_903970545.1. Lineage (GTDB taxonomy): Bacteria > Bacteroidota > Bacteroidia > B-17B0 > Aurantibacillaceae > PALSA-968. The sequence continues at coordinate 14,316 of CAJCJB010000002.1, forward strand.
AGTGTTATTATGGTGATAGATTGCGTGAAAGGCGTAGAGCCTCAAACCCGCAAACTACTCGAAGTATGTCGCATGCGCAAAACTCCCGTTATTGTTTTCGTCAATAAAATGGATCGCGAAGGGCGAGATGCTTTCGATTTGATGGATGAGCTGGAAAAAGAACTCAAAATAAAAGTGCGCCCGCTTAGCTGGCCTATTGGTATTGGCAAAACATTTAAGGGCGTTTATAATGTGTACGAAAAATCGCTCAACCTATTTACCGGCGATGAGAAACAAACTATTTCCGAATCAGTAGAGATTACAGAACTCAACAAAGAAAACTTGTGCAACTACCTCAGCGAAGATTTTACCGATAAACTCCTTTCCGATATTGAAATTGTTGAAACAGTTTACCCTACCTTCAAAGGTGATGATTATCTAAACGGCGATATCTGTCCTGTTTTCTTTGGCTCTGCGGTAAACAACTTTGGTGTGCGCGAGTTGCTTAATTGCTTTACCGATATTGCCCCCTACCCGCTTCCGCGCGAAACCGATCAACGTGTGGTCGACCCTTTCGAACCTAAATTCTCGGGTTTCATTTTCAAAATATTTGCCAATATCGACCCTCGTCATCGCGATAGAATTGCTTTTCTGCGCATTTGCTCCGGCAAGTTCGAACGTAATAAATACTACTACCACAATCGCGAGAAAAAAGAAATGCGTTTCTCTAACCCCACTGCATTTTTGGCGCAAACCAAGTCGGTTATTGATGAGGCTTATCCCGGTGATATTATCGGTCTGTACGATTCGGGTAACTTTAAAATTGGCGATACCCTCAGCGAAGGAGAATTGCTGCACTTCAAGGGCATCCCAAGCTTCTCACCCGAGTTGTTTAAATATGTGGTTAACCAAGACCCTATGAAAACCAAGCAACTGCAAAAAGGTTTGGAACAATTAACGGATGAAGGTGTAGCCCAGCTCTTTACCAAAAAACAAGATGGGCGCAGAATACTTGGAACAGTAGGTGCACTCCAGTTTGAAGTACTTCAACATCGCTTAAAGAGCGAGTACAATGCTTCCTGCGGCTTCGAACCCATTCAACTTTACAAAGCCTGCTGGATTAAGAGCGACGATAAAAAGGCAATGGATACCTTCATTCAGGAAAAAGCCAACTACATTGCTTATGATAAAGAGCAACGCCCCGTTTTCCTTGCCGAATCGGCCTGGTTGCTCCAAATGGCACAAGAAAAATACCCTAAAATTGAGTTCTTCTTCAAAAGCGAGTTCTAACTCCTTCCCTCAAATAGCAATTCTTGATATAGAGAAGCCAATGCTTACAAAAGAGACGCTAATGCTTGATCAGGAGAAGCCAATGCTTAACAAGGAGAAGCTAATGCTTACAAAAGAAACACTAATCTTTCTTCCCCAATCATTAACTTTTAATCCCTAATTTTGATTTTTATTTCCTGATAAATCAATGCGCCTTCTTGTTTATATAATGTTACTTGCAACCTGCTACTTACTACCTGTTGTTGGTTTTCCCCAAAGCAAAAAAGACGACTGGATTTTATACAAATCAGAAAACGGTATCTCCGTCTATTCCCGCAAAACAGCAAACTCCGATTATAAAGAAATCAAATCGGTATTCTCCGCAAAAACTTCTTTAAGCAGCATCATAGCACTCATTTATGATTGGGATTCCTACCCGGAATGGAATTACAGATGCGGAGAATCTAAAACGCTAAAAAAAATAAGCGAAACAGAACTCATACATTATCAAACCACCAAAACTCCTTGGCCTGCTCAAGATCAGGATTTCATTATAGGCATAAAGCTCTCGCAAGATGAAAAGACAAAAGTAATTACTATAACATCTACTAACATGCCCAATTACATCCCACCCTATAAAGACCGCGCTCGCCTTGCCGAACTTAAAGGTTTATGGACAATCATTCCTTCAAAAGACGGAACTGTTCAGTTAACCTATGAGTTCATGGTAAAACCGGGAGGCTATGTACCGGTTTGGCTCGTAAACATGGCGATATTATCCGGTCCTTACGAAACTATGGCTGCTTTTAAAGAATGGTTAAAAAAGGATAAATACCAAAAAGCCAAAGGCACTCTAATTAAAGAATTTAACTAGTAATGCGCCTTCTCCCATTTATATTATTATTCAATATCCTTTGCTTTTCACAAGACAATAAAGACGATTGGCACTTAAAGAAATATCGTCACGATATAGCTGTATATTCTCGCAAAACAGCCAATTCAGATTTTAGAGAACTAAAATCCATAGTTTACTTAAAAACATCTTTAAACAGCATTGTGGCTCTTATTAATGATAGAGAAACATATCCTCAATGGGTTTATAAATGCGGACAAGCTAAGGTTCTAAAAAAAATAAGCGAATCAGAATTAATACATTACCAAACCGTAATAGCCCCTTGGCCTGCCGAAAACCGCGATTTTGTGGTTAACATTAAAGTCTCACAAGATGAAAGAACAAAAATAGTTACTATCAGATCTACCTGCAAAGCTGATTACATTCCTCAAGTAGCCCATCATGTACGCATTACAGAGTTTAATGCCTGCTGGACTTTAGTTCCTTTAAAAGATGGAACCGTTCAGATTAATTACCAACTCTTGGTAAACCCTGGCGGCTATGTCCCTGCCTGGTTGGTAAACATGGCGGCTATAGATGGCCCTTATGAAACCATGTTCCATTTTAAAGAATGGATTGTGAAAGAGAAATATCAAAAAACTAAAAGCACTCTTATTAAAGAGTTAAACGATTAACGTTTAGTAGCCTTTATGGCAGCTTTAGAAAGCTGAAGTTTCGGTTCTTGCTTTTTAAGTAAGCGTTGTATATTCTTTTTATGAGTAATAATCAGCAAAGCCGCTACCATAAAAGAGAACACAATTAAAGAAGCCGGACTGTTATGTAATATTACCAATACTATAAATGGAAATGATAAACCGGCACACATAGAGGCAAGTGATACATAACGAAAAGCAACTAACACAATTAAAAATACAATCAAAGCCATACCGGCACCCATCGGTTGAATGGCCATAGCAACACCCAATAAAGTAGCAACCCCTTTACCCCCTCTGAAACCAGCAAGTAATGGGAATATATGTCCCAATACAGCAGCTACCCCTAATGCAATCTGGTAATTAATAAGGGGTGTAGAATGTGAAGGAAAACCACTAAAGTGAGCAAGGGCAATAGCCAATATCCCTTTAAGGATATCCATAGTTAAAACAGGTACACCGGCCTTTTTACCTAATACCCTAAAAGTATTGGTAGCACCGGCGTTTCCGCTTCCAAACTCGCGGACATCAATACCGTAAAATAATCTGCCTACCCATAAAGCAGAGGGTATAGACCCTAACAAATAAGCCGCTAAAATTAAAATAACTTCAAAAGTGTTGTTAAGCATAATTACAAATGTACAAAAACATTTTATATGAAACTAAGGTTAAGGAATTGTTAAATTTTCATCGTTTTTTTAGAATATCTTTAAAAACGTAAAATACTGGTTTCTAAAACAATTCAAGCATATTTTTTTACATTTGTCTCCTTACTGCATTTTTTATGATAAATGGGAAAAAAATAGTTGTAGTGCTACCTGCATATAATGCGGCGAAAACATTAAAACGAACATATGACGAGATTCCTTTTGATATTGTTGATGAAGTAGTTTTAGTGGATGACCACAGTAAGGATAATACCAGTGAAGTAGGTAAAGAAATTGGCATTAAACATGTCATCCGCCACGAAGAAAACAAAGGCTATGGCGGAAATCAAAAAACATGCTACGATAAAGCTCTTGAGTTAGGTGCCGATATTGTTATTATGTTACATCCTGACTACCAATATACCCCACTATTAATTCCATCTATTTCACATTTAATAGCAAATGATTTATATCCGGCAGTGCTTGGCTCGCGTATTTTGGGTAAGGGTGCTCTTAAAGGAGGAATGCCTATGTATAAATATATTTTTAATCGTTGCCTTACCTTATCGCAAAATATTTTGATTAATCAAAAATTATCAGAATACCATACGGGTTACAGAGCCTTTAATGCCGAAATTTTAAAAACAATTAACTATCATGCCAATAGTGATGATTTTGTGTTTGACAACCAAATGCTTTCGCAAATATTTTATGCCGGATTTCAAATAGCTGAAATAACATGCCCTACTAAATATTTTGATGATGCATCTTCTATTAACTTCAGACGTAGTGCAACATACGGTATGGGTGTATTAGGCACCTCATTTATACATTTGTTTAATAAATTAGGATTAATGAAATCTGAGATTTATAAAAAGAGAGCCCATTAAAAATTATATTTGCATGTTCTTTTATTAACGGGGGATTAGCTCAGCTGGCTAGAGCGCTTGCATGGCATGCAAGAGGTCGTCGGTTCGACTCCGATATTCTCCACTTGACAGGAAAGCACATCCGAAAAGGTGTGCTTTCCTTTTTCAGTACCTTCGGAAACCCTGTCTTTACGGCATATTTTGACTGCTACTTCGTTAATTAAAGTGGTTCGACATTTGTTTTTTTCAAATATCAGCTTTTCATCGAATATCGAACCGCTAGAATAAAATTTATTGAGGGCGATATGTATTTCAACTCATATCTAACTATTAGAAAACGATTTCCTTTTTCCAAAGGGTATAAAATTATTTCTCAGGATACAAGTAAAGAAGGGTATAGACCGGATTTTATAGTCTATTGAGTAATTTTTATCTCAGGATCAGGATGATGACGAATAAATTTTAAAAAGAATATGTATAAATAATTTTTTTGTTTTCTAATTGTTAATGGGACATCATTATCAACCTAATAATGTAATTCCAACTAATTATGTATCTTTGCCGCATCAATTAGAAGATTGTATCTCAATCAGTTTGTATTCCGATTTCACAACACGATATACTTTACAATTTCTTTTCAGATTAAACAGTCCATGCGCTTGAACGCATATACCTGTTTGTATATATAAACTTAAAAAAACAATTAAATGACATTTCAAGATTTAAACCTTATCCCCGAGCTAACTTTAGCTTTAGATAAAAAGGGTTATAAAGAACCCACACCCATTCAGCAACAAGCTATTCCGCATATATTGTCTGGAAAAGATATTTTTGGATGCGCACAAACAGGTACCGGAAAAACCGCTGCATTTGCTTTACCTATATTGCAATTACTGCATACCAACAAACCTGCTGTTCCGCAAAAAACCATTAAAGCACTAGTACTTGCCCCTACGCGCGAGTTGGCTTTGCAGATTAGCGAAAACTTTAAAGAGTATGGCAGAAACCTCGGCATAATGCATACTACTGTTTTTGGTGGTGTTAACCAAAACCCACAAGTAAACGCCATTAAAAGAGGTGTAAGCATATTAGTAGCCACCCCCGGCAGGTTACTGGATTTAATGCAACAGGGCTTTATCAAACTAAACAGCATTGAGTATTTTGTGTTGGATGAGGCCGACCGTATGTTGGATATGGGCTTTATAAACGACATAAAAAAGGTAATTACCAAGCTCCCTGTAAAAAAGCATACTATGTTCTTTTCGGCTACGGCTGCGCCTGATATTATGAAACTGGCAAACACCATTCTTAAAAACCCGGTAAGTATAGCGGTTACACCTGTTTCATCTACTACTACGCTGGTTAAGCAATCGGTTTACTATGTGAAGAAAGAAAGCAAACGCAATTTACTGAAACACATTTTAAAGAGTGCAACTATTGAAAGTGCTTTAGTGTTTACACGCACCAAACGTGGTGCCGATAAGGTGGTGAAGGAGCTTAACAGCAACGGTATTAAAGCAGAAGCTATACATGGCAACAAATCTCAGAATGCTAGAGAACGTGCGTTGAAAGGATTTAAAGACCGAACCATTCGTGTATTAGTAGCCACAGATATAGCATCGCGCGGCATTGATGTAGATAAACTATCGCATGTAATAAACTATGAGTTACCCGAACAGGCAGAGACTTATGTGCATCGCATTGGCAGAACAGGCAGGGCAGGGGCTAACGGTATTGCTATTTCTTTTTGCACACAGGATGAGATGCCTTACTTAAAAGACATTACTAAGCTTATCAAGAAAGATATTGAGGTGATAAAATCTCATCCCTTTGCTTAGTTAGTAGAGAATAAGAGTAATTATTTTTTATCAGCAGGAGGTGTGTTTAATAAAGGTATCTTTATTTTATCTGCTTTGGTTAAACCTTCCAGAACTTCAATATTAATACCATCTGATAAGCCGGTTTTAATATATTTCTTTTCATAAACATTAGGAGATTTTTCTACTTCTACAAAAGGTTTACTCTTTTCAAATTGCAAAACGCTTTCGGGTATAGCTAAGGTTTTATCTTTCTTAGCTAAGATAATATCCGCACTTGCACTATAGGCCGCGCGTAAAAAAGTGCTGTTCTTTTCTTTATTCATAGCAGCGCGAATAAGAAATTGAATAGCACCGTTTTCTGCAACACCTTTAGGGGCAATGTATTCTAAATTTGCATTAAAAGTTTCTCCATCAATAGCACCAACAGTTAGCACAAGGGGCATACCTTCTTTTACTTTACCCACTTCACTTTCATCAAGCTTGCCTTCAAAAATCATTTCGCCCATGTTGGCTACGGTTACAATAGTTGTTCCCTCATTAAAGGTGTTACTTTCTATAACCGAACTTCCTTCTTTAATAGGCACATCTAGTACCATACCTGTAATGGTTGATTTTACAATCGTATTAGAGGCAGTCTCCATACTTTTGCTAACGCCTTCTTTTATGATTTGTAAATTGTCTTCAGAGGCTTTTACTTCTACTTCTGCACTTTTGTATTTTAAATCAGAAGGAAGGAAATCTGCTTTTGAAATAACGCCTTTATCTAAAAGGTCTTTATTGCGATTGTACTCAATAGCAGCGTTATCAAAACTTACCTTTGCCTGATTAATACGTGTTTCAGCACTTTGCAGGTTAGCCATACTTGGAATAATCTTAATACGGGCAATAACATCTCCTTCTTTAATTTCCTGTCCGGCAACTACAAAAAACTTTTCTACCACACCCGATACACGCGATTTCATATTTACTTCCTTACGCGGAATGATAGAACCCGTTGCTACCGTTTTTTTAACCACAGCGGTATCAAATGGAGTGAGTGTTTGAAACACCACAGGTGGCTTTTGTGATTTGTTGTAGAGATAAAAAAGTGTGTACCCAAAAATGAAGAGTACTACAAGGAGCAGGCCGATTCTAATTATTTTCTTTATCATATATTTTTTATTTTATTCTGTTCTTAATGCTTCTACCGGGTGAATAGCAACTGCTCTGCGTGCAGGGATAAAACCTGCTATTAAGCCACCTACAATAATTACGCTTAATGCTTTTGCTGCAATACTAATATCAACGGTTGGGTTGGTAAACATAGCACCATCCTCATGTCCTATTAAAATATTTAATCCCTCTAAACAATAAATGCCTGCCGCCAAACCTGCATAGCCTGCAATGGCTGTAATAAACAAAGCTTCCAGTAATATCTGAGATACTACATTAGCGGGCGTTGCACCCAGTGCGCGTTTCACACCAATTTCTTTGGTGCGTTCTTTTACCACTATCAGCATAATATTACTGATGCCGATAACACCCGCCAGCAACGTACCTATACCTACCACCCAAATTAAAAGTTCTATGCCACTAAACAACCCATTAAGTTTACCAAACTCAACACCCATGTTCCAATGACCAATAGCCACTTTATCATCAGGAGCAATTTTATGTCGTTCTTTTAATACCGCAATGGCTTCTTGTTCTGCCTGTTCTGCTGTAACATTATCTTTAGCTTTTACTACAAACCAACCTACTTTGTTGGTGAAATTAAATGCTTTTTGAAAAGTGGTGAAAGGAATATAAACAGCCTGTGCATCTTCCTGCCCTTCTTGTCCGCCTCTGCTAACGCGGGTTAAACCAACCACCATAAAATATACTCCATTAATACGTATATATTGCCCCATCGGGTTTTCGTCTTTCTTAAAAAGCACTTCCTGCACACGCGGACCAATTACACATATCTTTCGTTTATCATCAATATCTTTTTGGTTTAGGAAACGCCCCTTAACAATATCCTTTTTCATTACCAGAATAAATTCCGGGTATTGCCCCATTACATTAAAGGTGCCTGTTTTTAAACCGCGTACCACATTATTACTTTGCCTGAAACCACCCAATTGGTTTTGCGGACAAACAATATCCATAGAGGGTAATTTCTTTAGTGCCTCCACATCGGCATTATCATAAATAAAAGTTCTACCTGATTTTAATCCTTTATAGGGTTTAGTAGTTGGTTGCGTCCATAAGAAAAAACTATTGGTTGCTATGCCGCCAAAGGCGCCCATTATACCATTGCGTAAACCATTGCCTGCACCCAGCATAATAACCAGCATAAAAATACCCCAGGCCACACCCAGCATAGTTAGCGTGGTTCGCAACTTATTCTTTTTAATAGTTGCAAATATTTCCTGCCAGTTATCTCTGTCTACAATCATTATTCAGGTATCATTTACAGATATTAGTTTGATATTTCATATAAATATGCTTTTACTTTGATGGGGTAGTTTTTTTCTCAATTCTTGTTTTCTTAATTATAGTATATAAAATTTTACTGAGCTCGTCGCATTTTTCAGTTAGAAATTCAGATTTAGAAAGATACCCTGTTTCATGTAAAAGTGAAATCCAAAATTTTGTTTCCAGAGATTCTTTATAAGAGATTGACAGCTTAGAAGAAAATTCCGCATCGGATATCGCCCCATAAGCCTCTGCTACATTAGCCCCTACTGATGTACCTGACCTCAAAAACTGACGAATTAAAGCATAATCTATTTGTCGTGATTTAAGTGTTTTAAAAGTATTGACAACAATAACAGCAAAAGCAAATGATTTTATTTTTAGGTTATTTTCTTTCATTTATTAATTTCCTTTTTCGGTTTTACATCCATATTACCTGATACCTAATAATGTTACCTGTACTAATCTTCTCTGAGTGCAACAACAGGTTCAATTCTTGCGGCGCGTATGCTGGGTATTAACCCTGCCAACGCACCGGATACTACTAATAATATGGTAGAGAAAATAGCCAAGCCGAAATCAATCTCGGGGTCTTTAAAGAAATCGCTGTTAACGCCTATTTTACGCATGCCTTCTATTAAGGCTACGCCAAGCACCAAGCCCGTGTAGCCTGCAGCTCCGGTAATAAAAACACTTTCTAATATTATCTGGCTGACAATTGACAAAGGCGTTGCACCCAAAGCCTTACGAATACCAATTTCTTTGGTGCGTTCTTTTACTATAATCATCATGATGTTGCTTACGCCTACAATGCCTGCTATCAAGGTAAATATCCCGATGATAGTAACAAATATTTTAATGCCGTCTAACATACCCATGGTGCGGGCATACTGCACATTATTATTATAAACCCCTAAGGCATCTATATCGGCAGGGTTAAAATTATGCCGCCTTGCCATTAACTGTCTTATCTCTTTGGTTATCTCTTCGCTTCTTTCTATGCCGGCACTGCCTGTGCTAAGCCACATAGTTTCTACATAATTCTTTCCATTCCAGGCTCTTTGCGCGGTAGTAAGCGGAATGTAAATACGGTTGTTATCGTTATTACCCGGGTCGTTAAAAACACCAATTACCATATAATTAGCACCTGCCACATCAATGTATTTGCCCACTGCATCTTCCTCTTTAAACAAAGCTTCTTTCACGGGTTTGCCCATCACACAAACTTTGGCGTAATTATTAATATCGTTCATGTTCAGAAACCTGCCTTGCAGTATAACGGCGCATTCCAGGTTTTGATGATCAGGCATTACGGGGCGAACTAAAAAACCCGCATGTTCCTTTTTGTAACTTAATGTTTTGCTGTTATGCCCTTGGTAAATAGCCGAAGCATTATCAATTTCTTTTATCTGGTCTTTTAGTACACTAAAATCTTCGTTGGTTAGTTTTATTTCGCGGTTAGGTTTCAACCCGTTATAAGCCATAGATGTATTGCCGCCATCTACCCAAATACTATTTGCCGCATCGTTGCCAAACTGACTTTGCGCACCGTTCCTCAACCCGTTGCCTGCACCAGAGAGAACCACCAATATAAAGATACCCCATGCCACACTAAAGGCAGTAAGAAACGTGCGCAACTTGTTCTTGCTAATGGTTTCAAATATTTCCTGCCAGTTATCGCGGTTAAACATATTTATTTATATGGATTATAAATTAGTTTCTTAATCTCATAACATTTACGTATGCTGTCCGCTTTATTCTCCTGATTTTGCAACAAAAATTTAAAATAAGGATTAACAATTTTATTTGTTTTAGAAATTGGGTATGAATTTTCTAAATACGAATAAGCCGTTTTGTAATAACCATTTAAACTATTTCCTTCCTCTGCATTATTCCACATAACAGGCGCATTCTCCATTCCGTAAAGAAAAAAAGTAAGTAACCACTTTTGTTTTTCCTCAATTAAATTTTGATAAATAAAATTTGGATTTTCTCTCAAAAAATTCTCCCAAAAAATAAGCCTGTCCACATAAGCTTTCGGTTCAATTACCAAACCTGCATCTTCACTAAAGCCTTCTTTGGTTTCTTTATTTACCTCTATAAGGTATTTTTTCATCGGCGTAGAAACATAATTATAAAAGTAGTTGGCTATCAATTCTCTGTTTTGTTTAATGTAAGCCATTCCTTCGGCTGAGGCAACTTCAAAGCCATTGTTTTTCAGTAAAATTTCATAGTTTTTTAATTTTTCTGAAACAGAAATTTGATTCCCTAATGTATCCCGCATAATTAAAGAATCGGATAAATTTTTATTGGAAGTATCATTCAGGTTGTTGCAGATCTGGGTATAGTAATTATCAAAAAGTATAAAGCCGCTATCTCTCACACAGGTATCTGTTTCGCTTTTAAAAAGCTCAATGAATTTTTTTACTGCTGTTGTTGTTGTTTCTAAATTAGTACTATCAAGAGTAGAAACAAAAATTTTATACTCGTTCAATGCGCTTGAAGTGCGAGTTTTTTTTGTATCACAACAAACAAGTAAGATGCTTAAAAAAATTAAAATGATTTTATTTTTCATTATTGCACTACTTATTTAATATTACCTGATTAATGATAGTTGTCTCCTGTTCTTCGGTAACTATCAATCCATCTTTCAGGCGGATAATTCTGTCCGTCATTTTACTGATGTCGTTTTCGTGCGTAACCACCACCAGCGTTATGCCCTGTGCGTTGATACCTTTAAACAAATCCATCACCTCAAGCGAAGTGGTAGAATCTAAAGCCCCTGTAGGCTCATCGGCAAAAATAACTTTAGGTTTTCCAATTAAAGCACGGGCTATGGCTACACGTTGCTTTTGTCCGCCGCTTAGCTCGCTGGGTAAGTGATGCGCCCAGTCTTTTAAGCCTACCTTATCTAAATATTCAAGAGCCAGTTTGTTGCGTTCTTTGCGCGAAACCTTTTGGTAGTATAGCGGTAGCGCCACATTCTCCATGGCGTTTTTAAAAGAAAGTAAATTGAAGGACTGAAACACAAAACCCAAAAACTTGTTGCGCAAATGCGCTGCCTGTGTTTGCGACAGGTTTTTAACCAGCGTACCATTCAGGTAATACTCTCCGCTATCATAGTTATCCAATATGCCCAGCACGTTTAGCAGGGTAGATTTGCCCGAGCCCGATGAGCCCATGATAGAAACAAACTCGCCCTCTTTAATATGCGCGTTAATGCCTTTAAGCACTTTAAACTCGCTTTTACCAATGTGGTAGGCTTTCTGTATGTTGTTTAATTTTATCAAGAGTATTAATACTCCGCAAAGGTACAGTAAGAATAGCACAAAGGCTTTCCGCCTATATAGAATTTGGTGCGTTGGTAATTATTTTGAGGGAGGGATTATAAAACGGATTGAGTAAAACCTACTTCTTTTTAATATAATATAGGTTCTGATTGTTTTTGCAATATATTATTAGAGTATCTGCATTTATTGAAAACTTCCTTGCTTGTATCCAAGATTCAATAATTAACTGTTCCAATTTTCCTGCTTCACCTATAGTTCCCACCATCGTGCATATAGGTCCTTCTATGGAACCATTCATGCCATCCATTCTTAAATCATTTCCATGTATGAAGTAATGACCACCACAGGTATTCCAATAAGGTCTTCCTTTATATGAACTATCTAAGTTAAAGCGTAATGTAGAAAGGTAATCACTACTTATGATTTTGTTTTGATTCGTTTGTGTATTTAACATAGAAATTAATTTCCAATCAATATTTTGAAGGGTAGTGGTAGTTTGTCCTTTTGCCAAGACAAATATTGTAAATAATACACCAAATAAGATAAATCGCATCTTCAAATATACAAAACCCTACCTATTTGTGTTAAAAAGCGGTTTTTAGCCCTAAAGAGCGGCGGAAATGCAAAACGTACGTCGTAAAGCCTTAAAGAGCGACGGAAATGGAAAAAGAGCGACGGAAACCGAAAACATCACAACATTAGCTCAAAAAGAGCGACGGAAATGAAAAACGTACGTCGTTAAGCGAGAAAGAACGGCGGAAACGGAAAACGTACGTCTTTAAGCAAAAAAGAGCGGCGGAAATGAAAAATGCAGGTCTTTAGGCAAAAAAGACTGTCGGCAAGGATAAGCTCATGGCTAAGTTGATGTTTCCTGCATTTTAAGGAAAATAACTTTTAGTCTGCTAGAAAGTCTGTAATTAAAATTAATTTTAACGGACTATAAAAGAAAAGATAGTAAGCAATAAAAGCTCTCGTTGAGTTAGGAGTTAAAATCTGTTTTAAAAATCTTATCCCAAAGGTTTGAGCTTACACCAAAACCTTTATCTCCGTCTTTATAATGATGAAACATGTGGTGCTTTTTTAAGTTCAACCAAAACTTGTTTTTAAAGTTGAAGTGGTGAATGGCATAATGAGAAATATCGTAAAACAAATAACCGGTTACAAAGCCGGAGAAGAAAGGAAACACCATGGTGCCGCCAAGTGCAAATTGAAACAGGAAATAAAATAAAAAAGCCAACGTAACACTCATAATGGGGGGCATTACTAATCGCATAGCATCGTTGGGATAATCGTGGTGTACGCCATGAAATATAAAATGCATACGTGCGCCAAACTTACCTTCGGGTATCCAATGAAACAAAAAACGGTGCAACAAATACTCGGTTAAAGTCCATAAAAAAATACCACCTACATACAGCAAAGGAATATAATACCAGGGAGAAACACTAAGAGCCGATTTATACAGAAAGAAACCAATAACCGGAATGTATATAACCAACGGAACCCAAAACGGCACTTTAGAAAAAGGTTCCATCCAATCGTATTTAAACATACGAGCAGACTCTTTGCTATTTGAAACAAAAGGTTTTTCCATGGGCTTATTAAATCAAGGTCAAAGGTAGTAAATTACTTCATCCGATATTTTACCCCGCTCATAAAATTCACACCTCATCACCTCGTTTAAATGCCATCAAAAAACAAAAGTTATCTTTGCCGAAAATTATTTTACCAGTAGTATTCATTCTTCAATAATTTAATCCGTGTCTAATATAGTAGCTATTATAGGTCGCCCAAACGTAGGGAAATCAACCCTCTTTAACCGTTTAACAGAAAGCCGTCAGGCTATTGTAGATTCTGTGGCAGGGGTTACCCGCGACAGGCACTATGGCAAAGCCGAATGGAACGGGCGCGAGTTTACTGTGATAGATACCGGTGGCTACATTACGGGAAGCGATGATGTGTTTGAAGTTGAAATAAGAAAGCAGGTGCAAATTGCTATTGATGAGGCAAACCTGCTGATATTTGTGGTAGATAGTTTGGATGGAGTTACCCGCTTTGATAAAGATGTGGCGGTGTTGGTTCGCAAAAGCGGAAAGAAATGTTTTTTGGTAGTTAATAAAATTGATACGCCCGATAAAACTCCTTATGCATCTGAGTTTTATTCTTTAGGCTTAGGCGATGTATATCCGCTATCTGCTGCCAGTGGTGGTGGCACAGGCGAGTTGTTGGATGATATTATAAAAGCATTACCAAACCCCGATGATGACGAGGAAGAAAAAATTCCGCGCATAGCTATTGTGGGCAGACCTAATGTGGGTAAATCATCGCTTACAAATGCGTTGTTGGGTAATGAAAGAAATATTGTTACTCCCGTTGCAGGCACAACCCGCGATGCTATTCACACGCGCTATAATGCTTTTGGAAACGATTTTTGGTTGATAGATACCGCAGGAATACGTAAGAAAGCTAAGGTGCACGAAGATTTGGAGTTTTATAGTGTGATGCGTTCTATCAGAGCTATAGAAAGTTGTGATGTGGTTATGTTGTTGATTGATGCAATACTTGGGTTGGAAGCGCAGGATATTAGTATTCTCGACTTGGCAGTTAAGAACCACAAGGGAGTGGTGATATTGGTTAATAAATGGGATTTAATTGATAAAGACACTAATACGGCTAAAAAAATGGAAGAGGCTATCAGAGAAAAACTGATGCCATTTAAAGATATTCCTATTCTGTTTGTATCCGTACACGAAAAGCAGCGCATACTAAAAGCTATTGAAGTTGCCATACAGGTTTATCACAACCGTAGACAGATTATACCTACCCGCAAACTAAACGAATTCTTTGAACCTGTTATAGAATCTTATCCTCCACCTGCCCTTAAAGGTAAGTATGTAAAAATTAAATATGTGATGCAGATGAAAGGCATCCCTATGTTTATCTTCTTTTGCAACCTACCACAATACGTTGGCGAAAGCTATAAACGTTATTTAGAAAACAAACTACGCGAACACTTTGATTTTAGCGGTGTTCCGATAGAGATTGTAATGCGAAAAAAATAAATTGACGATTTGAATAATTTCACGCAGATAACGCAGAAATGGCTTAGCATTAAGCGAAGCCAAAAGAAATAAAAACAATGAGCTAAACTAAAATCAGCGGGCATCAGCGCAATCAGCGGGAGACAAAAGAAACGAGTAATAAACAACAGTGCAGGTATCCATTCACATAAATAACTTAGGTAAGAAGTTTGTAAACGAATGGATATTTAAAGATGTTACTCTTACCATTCCTCCTGCTGAAAAGTTAGTTATTATGGGGGCTAACGGCTCCGGTAAATCAACTTTGTTGCAAAGCATAGCTTCTTTCTTAATACCTACCAAAGGTGAGGTTGTATGGAAAGATGAAAACCAAACCATCGAAGACGATACTATTTATAAGCATCTCAGTATGGCATCTCCTTATATGGAGTTGATAGAAGATTTTACGTTAACAGAGACCATTGAACATCAAAGAATATTTAAGCCTTTTATAAATAATTCCTCTACCGAAGAACTGATTAAACTGATGCAACTTGACCATGCTTCAGAAAAGTATTTAAAGAACTATTCATCAGGCATGAAACAGCGCGTAAAGTTAGGCTTAGCCATATTAGCCGATTGCCCTGTTTTATTATTGGATGAGCCTTGCAGTAATTTAGATACGAATGCAATCAGTTGGTATCAAAACATGATTAATGAATTTGCAAAAAACAAAACAGTTATTGTGTGCAGCAACGCTGTTAAAGAAGAATATTTGTTCTGTACTAATAAAATAGAGATAGAAAATTATAAATGACAAAGCAAATTCTTCTCTTAATTATTGGTATATTTTTAGTGATCCCTATGACTATACTAATCGTTTCGGGTGATATACATAATCTCCCTTGCTCAGATTATTTGAATAGAAAAGCTAGCAATTTTTTTATTATGGTTAGTGTCGCGGGCATTGTTTTAATTGTATCATCAATCAGAGAAATAATAAAACTAAAAAAATGAAAACTCTAAAAATTCTATTCGCATTAATTTGTTTTTCATTTACGCAGGATAGCAACTTAATTCTTTGGCAAGAATCTTATAAACTTACCTGGGATGATTTTAAAGATAAACCCAATGCTTCTTCTCCTTACAAAGCATTTACCGAAAGTGAAATTAAATCGGAGATTGCGGCAAAAAACAATGAAGCACATATTACCATAAAAACCTTTTTCGATAAAAATAAATCGTGGGTAAAAGACAGAACAGATGAACTACTTGCCCACGAGCAATTGCATTTTGATATAACCGAATTGTGGGCCCGCAAGTTCAGACAAAAGATTAGTGGAAAGACCTTTAGTTTTAAAACCTTTCAAAAGGAAATAAAAGCTATTCAAA
>CAJCJB010000003.1 GCA_903970545.1 Candidatus Saccharimonadota bacterium
GTTTGGCAAGTTTCCATACCCAACTATCCGAAATGCCACAATGAGAAGCTATCTCTTTGTATGGAAGCCCTTGCTTTATTTCTTTAATAATTTGCTTATCCCGCTTTGGGTTTGATTCTCCTCCGTAATGCGCTCTTTTTATTCCCTCGCGTCTAGCAATAGTTATTAATGTTGGCATCGAAACATCAAATAGTGCAGCTATTTTTCTGTAAGATACCCCTTCTTTTAAAACTGCAATAAGTTGTCTTTCCTTTTTCTCTGATTCTTCAGGCGTCATACCTCTCTTTAAACCTGCCCGCCAACCTATACTATGTATTGTATTTGGATGCAAATTAAATTGTATTCCTATTTTTTTAGCAGACTTTCTTTGTTTAATAGCTTCTATAATCTTTTTATTTCTTGTGTTTATCTCTTCATTGGTTAATTTTATTCTTATACCGGCTTTATATCCTACTCCTTTTACAATTTCCTCACTTATATTTAAACGTGCGGCTATTTCCTCATAAGCTATACCTTGTTTAAAAGCACTAACAATTTGCTTATTTCTTTTCAGTAATTCTTCAGGGCGTAATGTCCTTCTTATACCATTCTCTCGGGCAATATTTCCTACTGTTGTTGTACTTACCTTAAAGCGGGCAGCTATTTCACTATAATAAATACCTTGTTTAATAGCTTTAAGAATTTGCTTACTTTGTTTCTCAATATGTGGGTAATGCGACATACCTATTTTTTGATTCTTGCTTTATAACTTACTTCAAAACTGCATTAAAGTTAATCAATTATATGTAGAATTATTCTCCCGCCATCACAAAATTATGTTGCAGCGTTTGTGCAACATCCACCATAAGGTTTTATTCCCCGTTATTACTTTTTCTTAAACCTCAAAAAGATACTATACCCTATGGCGAATGCAGTAAGAAACACCGCCAGTTTAGAAAGCACATCGCCAAAGCGCACAAAGAATGTCTTTTCATTATTAGGCGCTAGGTTAGCCATAATGTAACCTTCTTTCCACCAGAGTTGTGGCGCGTGTACTTCGCCAAGCTCATCTATCACGCAACTGATACCGGTGTTTGCCGAACGGGCAATTTGCCTACGTGTTTCTATGGCACGCAAACGGGCATAAGCCAAATGGTGTTTATAACCGGGAGTATCCTGCCACCAGCCATCATTAGTAATAATGAAAATAAGGTTGGCTCCGTTGCTTATATAATCAGTAACAAACTCGCCAAAAATACTTTCATAGCAAACAACAGGTGCAACACCAATGCTTTTGTCTTTATTAAAAAAGACCGTACGTGTATCCTGTGTACCAAGGCTGCCAAAGGTTCCACCAAGATTAATAGCAAGTCCTTCCAGAGGTTTAAATAATGCAGGGTAAGGCATACGCTCTACACCCGGCACTAATTTAGATTTGTGGTAAATCTGCAAACCTTCTTTGTTTATCTGAAGGGCGGTGTTATACACATCATAATAAATATCGGTATTGGGGAAGGCTCTGGCGGTTTCAGATTTCTTTTCATCTTTTTCGTACTTATAAAAGGTAGTTGTGCCTACAACAATGTTCAAATCAGGGAATTTGGTTAAGAGACTATCTCTCAGGAATTTTAAAGAGAAAGATTTTTCAATATCATTCTCCCACATGCTTTCGGTTAAGAAGGTTTCAGGAAGAGCTACGTATTTTGTCTTTTGCGTTATCTTGTTTTTTATTTTGTTATAAACCCCTTGCAACTGTCCCTGGAAGTCGCCATTAAACTTATCGTTATAGGGGTCTATATTAGGTTGAACAATTAATACATTTACAGTAGCCTCAGGAGTTTGTTTTGAAACCTGAGATTTAATTATTTGTGAGATGCCAATAGGAAGCAGCACAACAACTAAGGCTGCGGCAATTCTGATTTTTGAGTGTTGTATTTTAAAGCGGATGGCTTGATACAGCATACTATTTACGGCAAGTATCCATAACGTACCTCCCGAAACACCTGTGTATTCATACCACTGTATCCAGTTATGCTCAAAGGCAAATACGTTTCCTAAGTTTAGCCATGTCCAGGCTAAATCCCACTTGGTGTGCAAATACTCAAACGATATCCACACAGGAATAAACAACCAATCTTGTATATTAAACGCAGCGTTTTTAAACCTGCGGCGAAGGGAGAAGAAAAGTAAATACACCAATGCCATTAATAAGGAGTTAGCTACAAAAGCCGCAACAGCTCCCCCGTCAGATGCAAACCATATCCACCAGGTATCGCATATATTCCAAATTAAAAAGGCAAGATAACTAAGCAGGAAAGCACGAAGCTTCTTTCTTTTGATACTGCTGTTTTCAATCTCATCAGCTAAAACTAATAAAGGGATAAGTGCAATGAAACTTAAAAAAGTACAGGATGGAAGCCATGATGCACCCAATAATAAACCTGAAAGAATAGCAAGAGAGAGTTGTTTTAAAAATTTCATTTACTGATGCAGAAAGAATACTTTGTAAATTAAATACAAGCCGAATGCAATTAGTAAGCCACCCGATACATGACGAATGCGGAGAAGTATTTTAGCATTAAGCCAGTTTTTAATTTTATGCCCAACAAATGTTTTTAGCAAATCGGTGCCAATTGTTATGCTTAAAACAGCCATAAAAAACACAATTACGCGTATAATATGAAACTCATATCTGCTACTAATTGCAGTAGAAGTAGTCATCCAGAATATCCATACAAAAGGGTTGAACAGGTTTAGCAGAAACCCTTTTACCACCAGTGCATACGTTTTAGGTGATTTTATTTCCAGTTCGGTATCGGCTTGGTGTTTAGCATCTTTTTGTACGAAATGAATTACGCCATACACAATCAACACAATGCCGCCTATAATGCCCATAAACGCCTGATGTTTGGGGTCACTGATTAAATTAGCCATCCCAAAATGGATAAGCGATACGGTAGCTGCCACAAAAAACAAATCGCTGAACAAAATACCAAAGGCCACGGCTGCACCCGATTTAAACCCATGAGAAATACCCGTATTAACCAGCGCAAAAAACGAAGGCCCTATTGAAAAGGCTAAGAAAATACCCAATAAAATACCCTCATAAATGGCAGAAAACATACGGTTTCTTGTTTTAAAGCATACAAATATAATAGGAATAAATAGAGTTTATAAGGTTTGGGATGTCCCACTTGTTTGTTGGGACGTCCTTCCTGTTAGGAGGGAAGGTTTTCCTGTTAGGAAGAGAGACATTCCTGTTAGGAAGGGAGACATTGACACAATGTTTTGGTATATTTGTATTAATGAAACGCACCCTCTTACTTTTATTGTTTAGTTATGCTGCGTGGGGGCTATATTATTCATCTTTAGGCTTGAAATGACATAGCACGTTCCGGAACGCCCAATACAAAATCAGCATAAATAATTAACAGCCCCCTCTTAACTACTAACTATTGGCTATTAACTAATGGCTAACTTATTCCTGCTAAATTTGCGGTTATGAGTTTACTGTCGGTACAAAATGTTACCAAGTGCTATGCCACGCACTTAGCCCTAAAAAATGTAAGTATAGAGGTGCCCGAGCAATGTATCTTCGGCTTGTTGGGCCCCAACGGTGCAGGCAAAACATCGTTAATACGCATCATCAATCAAATTACTGCCCCCGACGAGGGAGAGATTTTATTGAATGGCAAAAAGCTATCGCCCGAAGATATTGCCCACATAGGTTACCTGCCCGAAGAGCGTGGTTTATATAAAAAGATGAAGG
>CAJCJB010000004.1 GCA_903970545.1 Candidatus Saccharimonadota bacterium
CCTCTCCTCCTCCCCCTTCCCTCTTAAAGAATCCCTAAATAACTAAAAATTAAAATTACTTTTAATACCTTCCAACAAACAAACCTATAACTAAAGTTATAATCAAAAACATCTTAATAGAAAAAAATTTTAAAATCACATTTAAAATAAAAATTTATAACTTTACTAACCTGTCTATATAAAATAATATACAGATAACATATATGTATATTATTCTCATAGACAGTTTAACAAAAAAAAATACTTATGGGGCGCCCCCAACTATTAATCTTCCAAGAAGATTTAAAACTCATTAAATGAGAATACACCCAAGTTATATTTTCTTAAGTTAATCAAGAATTTTTCACAGAGTAGTCCTAAATAGTTTTAAAACCTATCAGCTAGATAAGGGTCCCCCCTTATAACGCTAATTTTTAAAAAGTTTTTATGACAACTTCACATAAAATTTAACGAAAAGATGATTTACGACAATTCTTAAGTTAACTTAATAACCCTCTATAAAATTAAAATTTTATTCCCATCAAATATTATTTATATTTAAGTATAAAAGAAAATTATAATAATTAGTTTGTAAAACTAAAATCTCTTATTTTATTAAATTCAAATTCTTTAACTTCCGCTTACATAAAGTGAGATTAGTAAAGTAAAAACATAACCTTGCACTAAACATACTAAAATCTCCAATAAAGAAAAAGTAAAAGAAAGAGTAGTACTAGCAATAAAAGATCTATAATACGTATTAGCAATTAAAGCAAGTAATACGTGACCAGTACTTAAATTTGCAACAATCCGCACCCCTAAAGTCCCGATACGAATAACAAACCTAATTAATTCAGCATAAACTAAAGCAATTCCCAAACCAACACCCGTACCCTTACTCACTAAATGTATAAGAAAATGTTTCAAACCTTTAACTGTTAAAGCTATTAAAACAAAAAACCAAGCTCAAATAGATACAAGCAGACTACTTCATAACATAGAGAAAAAACAAGGATTGTAAGGATATAAAGAACATAAATTATGTCTTATTAAACCTACACATAAAGTAACAAAAAATGTTCAACTCATTCTACCATAAGGAATAATTTTAGACTCAGCACCTACGAATAAAAGATAACCGGTTGTCATTACAGTAAGATAATTTAATACCCAAAAGAAACTTAACTCCCTTCCCTCAAATAAACTTGATATACAAAGAGAACCCTTTGGAGTGTAAAACCAACAGTCAAAATCTAACCTAAACTATGAAAAATTTTACCCAGTAACAAATCTTTTTATTCCAAATAAAATATTTTAGTATATAAACTATTTACTAGTTATAGCTTTGAACCTCCCTATTTTGCAAATAAGATACACTTACGTTTGTGCTTAAAGCCAAACTTTTAAATTTTCGTCCCCTTAAACCTCGGTAGAAAGCTAATTTAACACATAATAAAACTACACAAACTAACACAATTCCTAACATTCAATTAAACGGCCGTAAATGTCCCGATAAAAACCAATAATCAAAATAATATTTTTAAGAGTTATATTAGGAACTATTTTAATCTTATCAACCAGAACTATTCTACTATGATGAGGTGTCCTACTAATAATATCAGTTTTATTCCTTGCTTACATCAAACACACAGAAGATAGATCTCTTCTTAAATATTTTATTGTCCAAGAATTTGCAGGTATAATCTTAGGATTATTATTACTAATTGGTTATCATGGGATATTAATCAATATACTATTAATAGTTAAGTTAGCAGTAGCACCCTTTCATTTTTGGCTAATTACAGCCATTGAACAAATAAGAGACCTCGCTTTTTCATGAGCAACCACCTTTCAAAAACTACCAGGAGCTCTCATACTAATCCAAATAATAAATCAAAGTACCATTTCACTACTTATTTTAGGAACTTTATTCTCTGTAATACAACTTTTCACTCTAACTAGACCCAAAAGTATTATTCTAGTATCTTCCACTACCACTATAGGATGAATCCTGTTTCTTCAAGCAAAAAATTGAATACATTCTGCCTTTATTCTAACAGGATATATTACACTTATAATACTTATTCTCACACAAACAAGTAGAAAAAGTATCGAAACCAGCATAACGCTAGTCATCACCCTTTTAAATTTACCCTTAAGATTCGTATTTATTATTAAAGCTATACTTTTTATAAATGTAACCGAAATCAACTTCTTTTTTGCATTAATCGGTCTTTGAAGCACATATTTAGGTGCAATTAGTTATTTTTGTATACTAACTAACATCCAAAAAACGCAAGAAGATAACCCTTTCCCATTAACAAAAATGTTTTACGCATTCAATTTATTAACACTCTTTATTCTAATCCGTTAAGCACTAAAAATCTTTAAACTCTAACTTTAACATATCATAATTTATACTAAAAGCGCAAAACAACACAATAAGTCAAAAGAAATTATAAGTCAATATTAAAAACGGATAAAAGAAGAAAAACCCTTCTTCCTTAGAAAAAAGCAAGTTCTTACCAGTCATAATATTAACCAAAAGATAAATAGAAAAATAACATACATAAAAAATATAGATTCCTAGAACCACAAATAGTACTCTTTGCAAAAGAAATAAAGAAGATATTCCTATAAACTCCCTAACAAAAGCATTCCTAGGAGGCGTAGCAAAATTTAACACCATCACCAAAACAAACAGAGCACATACAATATGTCTTCTTACAAACAAACCATTCATAAAATAAACTTTACGAGTATATAAAACATGAAAAAACCCTCCAACCCCAAAAAACATCAAAGAAGAACAAAAACCATGTACAAGTATAAGCAAAATACTTCTTCTTTTAGCAAAACTTCTGTTTATAAGAAGCAATAAAGCCAAAAAGTTTATATGAGCAATAGAAGAATAAGCAACTAAAGCTTTACCATCTCTCTGAAAAGAACAAATTAACACTCCCAAAACTATCCCTAAAACAGAGAAAAAGAAAAGAATTGTTATATCTGTAAAGTTAAAAAACAACATAACCCGCAAAAGCCCAGCACCACCTAACTTTAGAAGTAAACCAGCCAAAATAATTCTTCCGTAAGTAGGTGCCTCTACATGAGCTTTAGGCAACCATAAATGCAAAACATATAAAGGAAGTTTAACTAAAAACCCTACAATAAAACATACAACAATCTCTCATGAATAAACTGCTTCAATATAAGTAGGAGTAAAAAGTTCAAAATAGAGAATTACTAAAAGAAAAGGAAAGGAACAAAGAGAAGCATATATAAATAAATAAAGACTAGCTCTTAACTTTTCAATTTGCACCCCATCCATCAAAATTATAAAAATTATAGGAAAAAGAGAAATTTCAAAAAATACATACAAAAGGAAAAAGTTTGTAGTAACAAAAAATAATAACCCACATATACTTAAAAGATTCCTCAATACAATAACACTCCTTTTACTCTCAGAAAATCCTACTAAACCTACTACAAAAACTCTCAAATAAAAAAGAGAAACAAAAGCTTTACTATCCGGAAAAAACAAGAAACTCCCGTTAAAACTCCTATCTCTTAATCCAGCTCAAGAAGCCCAAGCACCAAAAAACCTAAAAAGTCTGGGTACAACTTCAGAAACTCTCAAAAACAAAAGAAAAAAGAATTCAGATACTACAAAATAAGGAGATCCTCCCCATAACTCTTTAAAACAATAAGCAATACAAGTAAACCTGTTACACTAGAAATTACCCTTATAGTCAAAATAAAAAAGTACATAATAAAATCCAAATTTATAACTCCGAATCTTATTATACTAAGAACAAAAAATTCAAGCATAACTAACAAAAATACAAGACGTCTTCTTTTTACCATCACCGCCGCCAAAGAAATAAAAAAAAAATAAATCAAAACTTAAGCTTTTCGAGAAGGCCTATTCATTTGAACCAATACTAAAATTCTAATTAATAAACCACACAAAAACAAAATTAACAAACCAAAACTATACAAATTTCTTCTATGATAAATTACAGAACTTATGTTCATACCCGTAACTCCCCCTAATTCATAAAACAAAAAAGCAGTTAAACCACAAAGAATAACAAAAACAAATTTCCTACCATATAGCACTTCAAAATTACTATGACACAGAGCACAAATATAAATTAACAACCCTAAAACACCACTAGCCAAAACAATAATTAGGATGTAACTATAAATTACACTTCACATTATTGATAAAAGAGGTACCACACATAGTACAGAAAACAGTATTCTTAGTCCACATATAAAAGGTCTTATAGCCAAGATAGAAAAAAACTGCCTTAACACACTTAAATAAAAACCTAAAAGTAGTAAATTCAAATTGTACACATCCTTTTAAACCAAAATTAAAAATTCTTAATAAACTAAATACAATAAACCAACTGTAAAACCCTTTGATTATAAGAATGACCAGAAGGAATAGTAGAATTTCATTCAATTGCAGATCTTATACTATTTTCCCTCATTACCTTACGAAACATAAACATAGAATCCACAAAAGTAAAAACAAGAAGAAAAGAAGCAAATAAACTAATTAGAGAACCAAAAGAAGCTACCATATTTCAAACAAAAAAGGCATCAGGATACTCTGTATATTTACGAGGAAATCCGTGTAAACCAGCAAAATGCAAAGGTAAAAATGTTAAATTTACCCCAGTAAACATAAGAATAAAAACAGCTCTCATCAAAGTTTTATCCAAAACAAAGCCTGTAATAAGAGTAAACCAGAAAGTAGCCCCAGCAAAAATCCCAAAAACTGCACCTAACCTCAAAACATAATGAAAATGAGCTACTACATAATAAGAATCATGTAAAATAATATCAAGATTAGAATTTGCTAAAACCACTCCTGTTAAACCACCTACGGTAAACAGAAAAATAAAACCTAATACCCACAAGAGTAAAGGATGAAACACTATACGAGTTCCGAATAAAGTAGTAATCCAACTGAAAACTTTAATAGCAGTAGGAATAGCAATAACCATAGTAGCAGAAGTAAAATAAGCCCGCGTATCCAAATCCAATCCTACTGTAAACATATGATGAGCCCATACAACACAACCCAGCAAAGCAATACCAAGAACAGCATAAACCATCCCAAGAGCCCCAAAAATCTCTTTTTTTCCAGAAATAAACAAACTAGCTTGCCTAATAATACCAAAAGCAGGTAAAATTAAAATATAAACTTCAGGATGACCAAAAAACCAAAAAAGATGTTGATACAAAACAATATTTCCACCTGCTGAAGGATCAAAAAAAGCCGTACTAATATTACGATCAGTTAAAACTATCGTAATTGCCCCTGCCAAAACAGGTAGAGACAAAACTAATAAGAAAGTAGTAACAATAGTAGTTCAAATAAATAAACTTAACTGATTAATAGAAACAGAAACGTTTCGCAAATTTCTTGTAGTTACCATAAAGTTAATAGAACCTAAAATAGAACTTACCCCAGCAAGATGTAAACTAAAAATAGCTAAGTCTACAGCCCTTCCAGGATGTCCAAGAGTCCTAGACAAAGGAGGATAGACAGTTCAACTAGTACCTGCCCCTCTATCTGTTATAGCACTTCTAACTATTAACAAAATTGAAGAGGGTAACAGTCAAAACCTCAAATTATTAAGACGAGGATAACTCATATCTGGAGCACAAAGCATTAAAGGAAGCATCCAATTACCAAAACCACCAACCAAACCAGGCATTACCATGAAAAAAATCATAATAAAAGCATGAGCAGTTAAAATCCTATTATACAACTGCGCATTATTATAAAACCTACCGGGAGTTGCAAGCTCAAAACGCAACAACACTGAAAAAGAACCACCTATCAAACCTGACCAAAGAGAAAAAAGCAAATAAAAAGTCCCGATATCTTTATGATTACAAGATATAAACCAACGAGTAAAGAAACTAGAAATTTATAAAGCAAACAGACATTATTGCCTACTCAGTCTTTAGAAGAAACCAAACATTTGCTATATTGCAGGGGCTATAAAGCACCGTTGAGGTATGAACACAAAAGACTGGATATCCTACCCTACGTACAAACTTTAAAACAAATGGAGTGAAAACCCATCATGCAATAACTTACATCATAAGCTTAATTTATTATAAAAAGAACTTATAAGAAAAAGTGTAAATTGAAAAAATTACAAATAACAAACCAAAGTAACACAAAGAAAAAATCAAACCCAGAACAACAAAAGGTGCTTCTACTCTACACTGCCCAACCCAAGTAAGCAATAATCAAACTCTAACAAACCAATAAACAAAAAACTTGTTTAACAGATTTAGCATAGTTGTATAATTTTTGGACAAAGCCAAAAAATACAAACTTACAACTCTAAATAACAAAGCTACTACTCCTATAATTTTATTAGGAATAGCCCGCAAAATAGCATAAGCAAACAAGAAATACCATTCAGGAACAATATGAACAGGTCTTCTTAAACTATTAGCAGCAATAAATATTTCGGCATCCCCTAAAACAAAAGGAAATGAAAGTGCCAAAAAGAAAAACCCAGCTCACAACAAAAGATTTAAACTATCCTTAGCAGCATAAAAAGGAAAAAACTTAACCTTATCATAATCACCTAAACACAATAAAGAAGAAGTTCTTCCACTCTCATGCAAGAACACCAGATGAATTAATATTAACATCAAAATAATAAAAGGTACAAGAAAATGAAGCATAAAAAATAGACCCAAGGTACCATTATTAACAGAGAATCCTGCCCAAATCCAAAAAATCAAAGTTACACCTACATAAGGAATTACTCTAACTAAATTAGTAATTACTACAGCTGCCCAAAACCTTATCTGTCCCCACACTAAAACATAACCTAAAAAAGCCGTAAGCATAACCAAAATAAAAATTGTAACTCCTCTAATTCATACTATGCTCAAACGATACCTACAATAAAATAAACCTTTTAACATATGAAGATAAAGAAAAACAAAAAATAAATTAGCCCCATTAAAATGAAAAATACGAAATAAATAACCAAAATCAACTTCATACATAATAAATTGAACACTCTGAAACGCTAGTCTCCTATCCGACTTATAATTAATAACCAAAAACAATCCAGTCACAATCTGAAAAATCAGAACTATACCAAGTATTCTTCCAAAATTCCAAAATAAAGATAGTCTCTTTCTGCCTGGAAGAGAAACTAATAAAGATTTCAAAAACAAGAAAAACCCCCTAACAACAGGAAAAATTATTGCACTCCATAAATCTTAACAGTTTCAATGTTACATTTTAAAAATAAACTAAAAAAGTT
>CAJCJB010000005.1 GCA_903970545.1 Candidatus Saccharimonadota bacterium
TGCTGTATTACCAGCACAAACTGTGGGCGAGTTTACCGTTATACTTACCTCTGCATTGGTAACCATACGTATGCGATTATTGCCTACATCTGTTATGTATAAATTACATAAACTGGGATCAAGTGCTACTGCACCAGGGTAATTTAATTCAGCATAAATGGCCAGACCACCATCACCGCTATAACCAGCTGCTCCCGTTCCAGCTATGGTACTAATGATGCCTAACGTATTTACTTTACGAATGCGATTATTTAAAGCATCAGGTATGTAAAAATTGCCTAATGCATCAAAGGCAATTCCATCATTTGGTCCGTTTATTTCTGCCGCAGTTGCCGGCCCACCGTCTCCGCTGTAGCCTGCTGTTCCTATTCCTGCAATGGTACTGATAATACCAAATGTATTTATCATCCTTATTCTGTTATTGTTAAAATCAGCTATATATAAATTTCCCTTTGTATCAAAGGTTACTCCACCGGGTTTATTTAACTCTGCAGCAGTAGCAGGGCCACCATCCCCGCTATAACCTGCTACACCTGTTCCTGCTATGGTGCTAATAATTCCTAAAGTATTTACCTTACGGATTCGATGATTAATCAAATCAGCTATATATAAGTTACCTACATTATCTAATACGACTGAATTTGGATAATTTAACCTTGCAGCCGTTGCTTGCCCTCCATCTCCGGCAAAACCAGCAATTCCATTTCCAGCTATGGTTGTAATTACTCCTGCAGAATTTACCTTTCGTATTCTTTGATGCCAGCAATCAACAATATACATATTCGCCAAGGCGTCAAGTATAACATCCGTTGGCAAATGTAATTCAGCAGCAGTTGCTTGCCCACCATCTCCTAAGCCACTTGTACCTCCTCCGGCTATGGTTGTTATAATACCCAAGGAATTTACTTTTCTTATACGATTATTTTCTCCATCTGCAATATATAAATTTTCCAATGCGTCAATAACTACTCCATAAGGATCTTGTAATTCTGCATTAGTTGCTTGCCCACCATCTCCACTAAAACCTGCAGTATCATTTCCGGCTATTGTAGTTATAATTTGAGCATGCGATTGCTTCGCTATACTCACAATAATGAAAATAAGGATAAGTAGTTTTGCTCTCATTCTAACTAAAACAAAGGTAAGTAAACAAGCAATAAAAATGTAAACGACTTTTTAAACGGTCGGGTTTAACAAATTAACGGTTAATTCAAGGCTTATTGTATCATTTCCCGCACAAACTTTGCTATTTCTCAAGTACAGTCTTGTACTTCACAAGTTGAGTCTTCCTCTTCGCAAGTACAGTCTCGTAATTGATAAATGGAGTCTTGTAATCCACAAGTACAGTCTTCCTCTTCACAAGTTGAGTCTTGTAATTGGTAAGTTTAGTCTTGTAATCCACAAGTACAGTCTTCCTTTTCACAAGTTGAGTCTCGTAATTGATAAATTGAGTCTTGTAATCCACAAGTACAGTCTTATTCTTCACAAATTGAGTCTTCCTCTTCGCAAGTTCAGTCTTGTAATTTATAAATTAAGTCTTGTAATTCACAAGTTCAGTCTTCCTCTTTGCAAATACAGTCTCATTCTTCGCAAATAGCAACAAATTATGATTTGCTAACAATAATTGGACGCTTTTTGCAATGTATATTATAGCGATATAAATCTTAAAATTAAAAGCACATGATGATACTACTAAAGTCTGCCAAACTGAGACGTGGCAACATACAAGGCACATCGGGCGATTTGCCTACAGCTTAAAGTTTAGCAAGCTTTTGCTTAAAAGCCTTCTCTGCAAAGAGAGGGCTTTTTTATTTTTATATTTGGTGGGATGAAACGGTTAAAACTCAACGCCCGTGTATGCCATTATTGCGCTCATTATATCTGTGATTTATTTCCCAATGCAACCTTGCTCCAAAGATGGATACCGCGCCGCGGTCGCGGTTAAATGCAGGGTTGGTAACAAACTGATAATCGAGTGTGATGTGAATA
This sequence comes from Candidatus Saccharimonadota bacterium, assembly GCA_903970545.1. Lineage (GTDB taxonomy): Bacteria > Bacteroidota > Bacteroidia > B-17B0 > Aurantibacillaceae > PALSA-968. Next base: position 1,990 of record CAJCJB010000005.1, read on the forward strand.
GTTTTCCAAACCTGAAAATCATAATACGTTTCAAGAACCCTTTCAGGTTGATAGTTTAAATTTCCATCACCGTCAAGCATATCGGTTCCCCCTGCTTTAAGAAAATTTTGATTAGCCTTTGACGCACCGCTAACAACATACATAACACCAACGTTGTCGTTATTTCTATGCCATATTTTACCGCTAATGTTTGTACCCAAAGAGGCAGTCCAATCAACATCGGTAAACGTCCACGATTCGCATTGCCCATTATTCCAACCAATACGAGAAAACACACCAATGTTCTTAGTTACTTCCTGTTCTATATTCAGGCAAACGCCATATTTATACCTGTAGGCGCGTGCAGCTTGTGGTACGCTTATTCCGGCACCTTGCCCTTCTGCATTTAGATTTGGCGGGTTAGCCAATAGAAGTGCAGTGGCTACTTTGTAGCTTGCAAAATCAGCTTCATCAATCCATGGCATAAGTCTGATTGCACCTGCATGAGATTTAATTTTATAACGGCGTTCAAATTCCAACATCATTGCCCATGATTGCAAAATTGGTCCGTCGCTTCCGCGACGGGGAAACATCAAATATTGGTCATCGGCAGTAAACCCATTTTTGTTAGCAGGCATTTGAAAAGCCCCATAACGCAAAGACCATTTTGGTTGGTTTAGCTCTATGGCTAATCCGGTGGTATATCCAATTTGGTCTTCGCCATAATCCCATGAGAGGTTACCCATTCCTGCCCAATTCATAAATTGGGTATGCGGGTCTTTTGCGTATGTGTTATTATCGCAAAAATCCATCGGACTAATACGACCAATAGTAAATGTTAGCCTCGAAATATCTTTTTTGCCTGCCAGTGTAAGTTCATCATCAGGCAAGAACTCTTTATTACCACCTAAATTAAAAGTCTGGCGAAGGAATAAATGAGTAAGCGAAAAATTGGGAGTATGCGTGCCTGCTTTATAGGCATCTCCATTGGGGAACGCCTCTATACCAAAAGTTGAACTTAGCCCAAAACCCTGCCACATCAAAAAATCTGCATATATCTCTGCGCCTTTCCACAAGCGAAAGCCTGCATATAAATTAAGCGTAAGGGTTTTATCAATTTCACCTTTATTATACAAACTATTAGGTGCAGAATATTTGGCAGGAAACGCAGGGTCGCCCTGTACACAAATAGTATTCTGCACATGAAAGTTAAATCGCTGCACCTGATTAGAATCTATATTCTGCGCCTTAACTCCTTTGGAAAGAGAAACAAACAACACAAGCACTACTACATTATTAAATGATTTCATTAATCTACTTTTAAATGTTTTGGTTGCAAATATATAAAAGTTAGACTAACCTAATTAAATAATTTAAAATAACTGTATTATATTCGGAATTCGTGTTCCAAAAAAGGATTACGTTATAATGCATATAAAATATATTTTTGTACCATGAAAAACCATGTGGGTAAAAAGGAATTAAGCCTATTTGTTGATGATTGGCTCGCTGCCTGGACTGGTAACAAACCACAGCACTTGATAGAGTTTTATACCAATGATGTTTTTTATCTTGACCCTGCCAATCAGGATGGGATAAGAGGCAAGGCAAGCTTAGAAGCATACTTTACCAAACTACTAAGCAAAAATGCAAACTGGAAGTGGAGGGTTATGGAAATTTTCCCTACAGAAAAGGGATTTGTACTTAAGTGGGAAGCCATTATACCTGTTTTAGATAAAGCCTTTCTTATATATGGAGTGGATATTGTTGAAATGAAGGGAGATAAAATATCGAGGGATGAAATTTACTTTGACAGATATAACTGGCAAACTGAAGTTGACCTGAATAAAAAGATTAGGAAAAAGGTTGGTAGATAGGTGAAACTAATCTTTGCTACGCATAACCAACACAAGCTTCAGGAAATAAAATTATTATTACCCAAAAGCATAGAGCTTGTTTCTTTAGCTGATTTAAAATTTACAGATGATATTGCCGAAACAGGTGCTACTTTAAAAGATAACGCGCTGCTGAAAGCGAGATATATTTACAATAAGTTTCATATAAACTGCTTTGCCGATGATAGTGGTTTGGAAGTAGAAGTTTTGAATGGGGCTCCGGGTGTGTATTCTGCACGTTATGCAGGATTGCGGAAAAATGATTTCGATAATAACCAAAAGCTGTTAGCAGAATTAAAGAATAAACCTAACCGAAACGCCTGTTTTAAAACAGTTATAGCCCTCGTTTTAAACGGAAATGCTTTAGCATTCAGCGAAGCAAAAAGATATAAAAACTATGAGCTAAAGGAACACACCTTTGAGGGTGTTATTGAGGGTACTATTCTTACTGAAATGCAGGGCACGCATGGCTTTGGCTACGACCCGCTTTTTAAACCCAACGGTTATGATAAAACATTTGCAGAAATGAGTACCGAAGAAAAGAGCAAAATATCTCACCGTGGTTTAGCTGTTAATAAACTCGTTAATTTCCTTTCGGCTAACACGTATTAAGATTTTTTCTTCTTCATATCTTTGAAAGAGAATATAAAGTGCTCTAACGGTTAACGTATTACAATGTCTAAAATAAAAGTCGGGATAATTTTTGGTGGATTCTCTAAAGAGCGTGAAGTTTCTTTTGCAGGCGGTCGCACGGTATATGATAATTTAAATAAGTCCATATTTGAAGCTATTCCCTTGTTTGTAGATAGCTTCGGTAATTTTGTTTTGCTCAACTGGCAGTTTATTTACAAAGGTTCTATCAGAGATTTTTATCCTCCGGTTGAGTTTCTTCCTTCCGGTAATTCTCATTTTCAATTATATGCCGAAAGTCTTGGTGCGCTTAGTGTTTCTGAACAGGATGCCATGATTGCAAAAATTGGCAAGAAAGTGAAAGCAGAAGAATTACAGCAATTAATTGACATTGCCTTTTTGTGTTTGCATGGTCCTTATGGGGAAGACGGTAAATTGCAGGGCTTGTTAGAGTATTACAAGATTCCTTATACAGGTTCGGGCATTTTATCTTCTGCTATTGGTATTGATAAAAGCGTGCAAAAACAACTGATGGTTAATGCCGGCTTTAACTCGCCCCAATATTTTACTATAGACAGAAATGATTATATAAACGGAAATTGGAAGGAAGCATTTGCACAAGCAATAGAAGAGATAGAGTTTCCTTTGGTGGTAAAGCCTGCTAATCAGGGATCATCCATCGGTGTTAGCATTTTATTGAAAGAAGATGAGTATGCTTTTATGGAGGCTATTGAAAAAGCTTTATTTACCAAGTGGGTTGATGCAAAAGAGTGGAACGCATTAAACGATGAGCAAAAGTTTGAATTTGTCCGCACGCTTTCTGATATACGCGAAGGTATTGGTATGCCTTGCAAGATTGAAAACAGTATTATTTATGACCCAAACAAACTGCTTGAATTCTTTAATACTGAATTAAAAACCAAAGAAGGTTTAGTAGTTGAATCATTAGACGGAGAAAGCACCGTGTTGGTAGAAGGCTTTATAGAAGGCAGGGAGTTTAGTTGTATTGTGTTGGAAGATGAAAGTGGAAAAGCCATTGCATTACCTCCTACCGAAATTAAAAAAGGAAAGGAGTTATTCGATTACCGCAGCAAGTATTTACCCGGCTTATCAAGAAAGATTACGCCTATTGATTTGCCAGCAGAACAGATAAATCAAATTCGTGAAGACTGCGAGAAATTATTTTATGCCTTGCACTTTGATGTATATGCTCGCATTGATGGCTTTATCAGCAAAGAAGGAAAGATATTTCTGAACGACCCCAATACTACTTCAGGGATGATGCCCTCTTCATTCTTCTTTCATCAGGCGGCAGAAATTGGTTTAAATCCTTCGCAGTTCTTAACTTTTATTATTCATGCTTCCCTTACTAAACGCATTAAGCAAAGTAAAGGGGCTCACTTGTATGAACCTACCATGAAGCGTTTAGAACAGCTTATTCATAACGATAAACATGCAGTACATCATAAAACCCGTGTGGCAGTTATCTTGGGTGGTTATTCAAGTGAGCGACATATTTCTGTAGAAAGCGGAAGAAACGTGTATGAGAAGCTCGCCTCTTCAGAGAAGTATACTCCGTTGCCAATCTTCTTAACAGGTAGTAATGAGCAGCATTTGCTATATCAAATTCCTATTAATATTTTATTGAAAGACAATGCAGATGATATCAAAGAAAAGATTGAAAACTATGCTGTGCATCCGGTAGTAAAAGAAATTATTAATGAGTGCAAACACATTACCGAGAAATATTCTTCGCCTGATACGCTTGCCAAACCTGCTGCTTTAACGTATAAAGAGTTAGCCAAGAAAGTTGATGCAGTATTTATTGCTTTACATGGCCGCCCCGGCGAAGACGGCAGTGTACAGGAAAAACTCGAAGCCTTTAATCTGCCTTACAACGGTTCGGGCAAGGCAAGTTCAGAGATTACCATTAATAAATATGTTACCAATGAGATTCTGAAGCAAAACGGGTATTTAGTTGCCGAGCACCTTTTAGTTACCGAAGCTGATTGGAATACCAAGCATGCTGAAATTGAAAAGACACTGAAAGAAAAAATTAAATACCCCTTTATTGCCAAGCCCGTTGATGATGGTTGCAGTAGTGCCGTGAAGAAAATAAAAACCTTTGCCGAGTTTGAAGCGTTTGCTAAACTCATATTCAGGAAAAGTGAAGAGCTGGATGCACAGGCAGCGGCAACACTTCATATAAAAGATAAAGAAGAATTCCCTTTAAAGAATGTAATTTTAGTGGAAGAACTTATCTCTAAAAAAGATGCCGTTCACTTTTTAGAAGTAACGGGCGGAATGCTTACCCGTTGCAACGCCAAAGGAGAAATTGAATACGAAGTATTTGAAGCCAGCGAAGCCCTTAGCGAAGGTGATGTACTTAGTTTAGAAGAAAAATTCCTGGCCGGACAAGGACAAAACATTACCCCGGCACGTTATGCAAGAGATGCCAAAGACCGACAAAAAATATCCGATCAGGTAAAAGAAACCTTAAAGGGTGCAGCGCGTGCTTTAAAAGTAAGCGGTTATTGCCGCATTGATGCTTTTGTACGTGTGTATGAAAACTGCAAAGCAGAGATTGTTTTTATTGAAGTAAACTCCCTGCCCGGCATGACACCCGCCACGTGCATCTTCCATCAGGCGGCTATAGATGGTTACAAGCCTTACGATTTTATTGATAAGATACTGGAGTTTGGTTTAGAAAGAACTAAGGTAAAAGCCATTGCATAATTCATGCGATTTATTTTACCTTCTAAATAGAATCACTTTTTACCTTTCTCTAAAATGGTTATTATTTTCTTTTGAGAAGCTATTAATTCCTTTAGTGCTTTGTTTTCTTTTTGATAATGTTCTATACGCTCCTTTAAAATGGATGATTCATCATTTTCCGGAAGTTGATACAATTTTAAACTGTTTTTTTCATCAAATTTTTCAAAATCTTCGACTGAAAAACCAAGTACTTTAATAATAGTAGCTAATGTATAATTATTTACTTTTCCAGTTTGTTCTATATGCGAAACAAGTGCCCGGGTTTTATTTATTTTATCTGCCAATTCATCCTGTGTTAACCCTTTTAAAGTACGGAGCAATTTTATTTTTTTACCGACGAGCATAATTTATTTTAATTTGCAAGTAGCTATAAATTGAGTTATCAAAAAGGTAATTTAATTTGATTTATGATAATTTTTGTTTAACTTTGTGCTTATTAAATTATAGGGAAGCATTTGATAGTATATATTTAAATATATCTAGATCTGTTTATTTTATTATGAACGAATCATTACAAAACAACAACAACTAAAATGGATAATTTACTTAGAGATTTAAAGACCATTGAAATGGAGCATAATTCTTTTTTTGAAAAAAATAACCTGAAATTAAGTCAGTATATTATTATAAGTAAAAAGCCTGTAATGATTAGATTCAATAATAGAATGGATAATAAATACAGACTGCCTGATGAAATTATGGAAAAGGTTAATACCTTAATTATGTCCTATTATTCGTAAGCGAATGTGATCCACTGTATCATGTATAATGCTGTTAGCTGTCTAATGGTTAAATTTATCACAGTTTAATCCCTTATTTGCGGTATAATACCTAAATTTGAAGTCCTAATTAAACGCGCAATTTTAACCTAAAAACATATAACTATGGCATTTGACATTGACATGATTAAAAAGGTGTATGCAGCTATGCCTGCACGCATTGAAGCAGCCCGCAAAGCATTGGGTCGCCCGTTAACCCTATCTGAAAAGATATTATATGCTCACTTACACGCCGATCAAAAGTTTGAAAACTTTACACGCGGCACGTCTTATGTAGATTTTGCTCCGGATAGAGTAACCATGCAGGATGCAACGGCTCAAATGGCGTTATTGCAGTTTATGCAAGCTGGTCGTCCAAAAGTGGCTGTGCCATCTACTGTACACTGCGACCATTTAATTACAGCAAAAGATAACTCTAAGCCCGATTTAGAAAGAGCCATTAAAGTCAACAAAGAAGTTTACGATTTCTTATCGTCTGTTACCAATAAATATGGTATCGGTTTCTGGAAACCCGGTGCAGGTATCATTCACCAAGTGATGTTAGAGAACTATGCGTTCCCCGGTGGAATGATGATTGGTACCGATAGTCATACGGTAAACGCAGGTGGTTTAGGTATGCTTGCCATTGGTGTGGGTGGTGCTGATGCTTGTGATGTAATGGCAGGCTTGGCTTGGGAATTAAAATGGCCTAAACTAATTGGTATTAAACTAACAGGCAAACTTAGCGGATGGTGTTCTGCAAAAGATATTATATTAAAAGTTGCCGGCATACTTACCGTAAAAGGGGGTACCGATAAAATTGTAGAATACTTTGGCGAAGGCGCACAATCACTTAGCTGCACAGGCAAGGGAACTATTGCCAACATGGGTGCTGAAATTGGCGCAACCACCTCAACCTTTGGTTATGATGCATCTATGGAGCGCTATTTACGCGCTACAGGCAGAGCTGATGTAGCTGATTTAGCTAACGCTATTAAAGCCGACTTAACAGGCGATGCTGAAGTATATGCTGACCCTAAGAAATATTTTGACGAAGTAATTGAAATCAACTTATCAGAATTAGAGCCTTATGTAAATGGTCCTTTCACTCCCGATTTAGCTACGCCTATCAGCGAAATGGCGGCTGCGCTTAAAGAGCACGGCTGGCCTGAAGAAGTGGAAGTAGCCCTGATAGGCTCGTGCACCAACTCCTCTTATGAAGATATTTCCCGCTCTGCTTTTATAGCTAAAAACGCTATGGCTAAGGGCCTGAAGGCTAAAAGCGAGTTCACCATCACTCCGG
>CAJCJB010000006.1 GCA_903970545.1 Candidatus Saccharimonadota bacterium
TACTTTTTGTCCTAATCTAATCTTAGAAATATTGGTTTCATCAATACTTAATTTAGCATATATATCATCCTGTTTACCTATAACGGCAATCACATCACCCTTCTTTACATAATCGCCCAACTGCTTTTTCTTTTCATATACTTTACCTGCTACAACAGCTTTTATTTCATTATTCCCCTGAAAGAAACTGTTAATACCTGTTTGCGATTTTTGAATGATAAGTTGCTGGTCTGCCTGTTGTTTTAATACATTGTAATTCTCTTGTAATGCAGCTACGTTGGCTTTAGAATTCTCATAAGTAAGAGTCATGTTTTCATAATCATATTTAGAAACACTTTTACTCTCATATAGCTTTTTGTATCTGTCTGCCTGCAAAGAGTCTTCTTTTAATTTAAGTTTTGCTGCCGTTATATTTGCTTGAACCTGTTTAAGTGCAGGTGCTTCAGGTTTTACATTTATATCGGCAATAGATAAAAGTGCATTGGCGCTTTGTGCATTAAAAGCATTTTGTTGATTATCAATAACTGCTAAAACTGTTCCTTGTTTAACTGTATCACCTTCAATAAAGTTTAAAGCAACTATATACCCTTCGCTTTGTGCAGTAAGATTATACTGGTTCTCCGGCACTAATACACCCGATGCAAAAACAGTTTCAGTTATGCTTTTCCTTACCGGCTTTACTTCTACCAGATTTTTACCACAGGAGTTTATCAAAATTAACCCTGCTACAATGCTTACTATTTTAATGGAGTGTCTCATGTTATTTTATGGTGTTGTTAATGTCAACTTTAGATTTTGTATAAAACATATTAGCCAGTGAGTTGCTATAGTTTAAACGACTTACCAGCATATCATTAAAGGCAGTAAGCAATTTATCGAAAGACAATATAGACTGGTTATACTGGTTAAAGGCTATTTTGTAATTATCTTCTTTCAACTGAAATATCTGCTTGTTCATGTTTAGTTGTGAGTAAGCTTTTTCATAATCCAGATGCAACTGGTCGTTAGAAATATCATTTTGAAGTTTGTTGTGATTCATATTAACTTCTGCAATATGGTAGTTAATCTTTGCGTTGCGTGAGGATAGAATATGCGTTACATCAGGGATATTAAAAGTAACCTTTGCACCTAAATAGGCAGAGGTAAGCCATGGGTTATTAGCTCTGGTATCAAAGAACTGGCTAACACTGTTTTGATAATAAGAATAAGAATATAAAACAGATATTACAGGCAGATTAGCTAATCGGTTAGCCGTTAAATTTGCTTTGGCGTATTCCATTTGCAGGATATTAACTTTTGCCTGTAGCTGAGAACCGGCATCCATATCAGGAGTAAAGGGCTGATTATAATTTAACTCATCTTCTATAACCAAACTTGTTTTCATCGGTATATCACACAGTATTTTTAAACTGTTGTATTGCTGCCCTAAAGAAATATTGATTTGATTTAATTTATCCTGCAACGTAAGTTTACTAACGGTTGCATTATTTACATCCTGCTGGATAACCAAACCCTGACTGAACTTATTGTTTACAATTTGTAAGAGCGTATCGGTAGAGGCTAAATTCTTCTTGGTTATTTCTATCTGTTCTTTATAGGTGCAGATATTATAATAACAGGCAGCAATAGATTCGTAAAGAGATTTTTTATTCAGTAAATTATTTACGGCAGTAATATCCTGATTAATGCTGGCAGGTTTAATTTGCGCCCAGTTACCGGGATTTATTATATCTATTTGAGGCGCCACATTAAATGTATTTACATACTGCTGACCTAAAGTTACTTTTTCAAAAGTACCAGCTCTAGTACCTGGCAATATTCCTCCTGGAAAAAAACTTACAGGAAGTGTAGTATTATTAGTTGGCGTGAACGAAACAGGACTGCGTAAATTTACTACATTGGCAAGGGCTGCAATTTTTTGGTACTTGGCATAAATGGTTTGCTGCTCGTTGTTTTTAGATACCGAACTATGCTTATCTGCATAAGCATATACAGAATCGAGCTTATTAAAGTGCAGGTCTGCTTGGGCGCTTAGCCATAGAGGCAGGCACAGCAAAATAAAACTATTTAGTGCAAAGCGTTTCATGTTAGATGTTATTTAGTTTTCTTTTCTTTCCACTTTATAAACAACTTGGGTATCTCTTTATTCAAATATTCCATAAAACCTATAATCTCTTTTAGGTTAGCATTAAACTCTTTATTTTTGGAAGACCTTACCGAGTGAATTTCTTTTAAAAGCGAAACCATAAAAGGGAGAAACTTCAGTCTATCGTTAAATACTGTTTCCCAATGGTCTATAAATAATTTAAAATAGCGCTTTCTATCGCCGGGCTTTGTAATGTATTCTAACCTGTGGGCTTTTAAAAGAATATTAATGGCATTGCTGGCAGCGCTTTTGCTAAGATTAAGCGTAGTATAAATTTCTTCGAAGGTAAGTTCTACCCGGTCTGATATTAATAACAATCCGCTGATTCTGGCTACTGCTGGAGGCAGTCCCTGATGCTCGAAAAAAATACCGATGCGCTCTATTAACTCCTGTTGTTTTTTATTTAGAACTACTTTTTTCAATACAAGGACTTTAAATAATTATGTCGCAAATGTAATTAGTTTTTTTGGTTCTGAAAAAAAAGAACTAAAAGAACTTTATTTTTAAAACTCTTTATAATGTATAGCCCAGGGTTAGTAACAGTGGTGTTATAACAGGTTACCGATTATAAGTTATTTCTTGTAATTTGTTGGGCCTTACGTATACTGCAAAGAACTGATAATAATTACCAGATCTTCTTATCATAAATTGCAATTGATTAGCCGGAGCAAAATTCCCAATTACCGCACCATTACCAGTCAGCGATGAAGGGTTTACCCAGGCTTCTACCGTAATAGCAGGTAAAGTGCCTAATACGGCATTCCTTGAATTTAAGTGATGAGTTCAATGGTACTTCTGTAAATACTACCTTGTGGCACGTTTTTGATTGCACAGTAGACCCGTTTTATTGCGTGTGGGGTAGCTCTACAGGTATGAACCCTTCAATGACTACAGAGTCGGGTGGTTATTTAAATTTACGAACAGATGGGAATGTTTGTCCTACTTGTGATAGTTATAATTATCCAACCGGATCTACTCAATATAATACGGGAGGTATTCAATCTCAAGAGCAAAATACAAATTTAGAAAAGATTGTCAAGCTGCCCCCATATTGTGTCAGCTCCCCTAAAAATAGGACAGAAGTGGCCTAGGTAAAAAGTAGTAACTTAAAACCAAAAAAGGGAGATGCAAAAATTCACAGAAACAGAGATTCAG
>CAJCJB010000007.1 GCA_903970545.1 Candidatus Saccharimonadota bacterium
TCATCAATAAAAATAGCATATCCATTATCCGTATTATTATTATTCCAAAAAGCAATGTAAACGGTTTGTCCGACATAGGCAGATAAATCAATGCTATGGGCAGTCCATGCAGGCATTTCATTGGTAACAACAGCAAGCGGTGGGTTAGCTTTTAATCCAATAGAATCGGGAGTTGTGGTAGATATTAATACCTCATAATTCTCAGTATAATAAGTAGAATACATAGATGAACCCCACCAAGAAAGACAAACAGGTGCATTTCCTAAAGTTATATGTGGTGTAATTAAATAATCATTGGCTGTACAAGCAGAAGCATATCTGTCAGCATTCGCAGCACATAATCTCCCATAATGTTCATAGTCTTGCCAGGCTCCTGTATAACCTTTTACCGGCATATTGAAGTAAAGCACGCAGGGATCATAATTAAATATAGTCCATGAACTTGGAATACCTGAGTTAAAATCCTCATACAAAATAGGAGGTCCCTGACAGGTTTGTGCTTTTGCATTCAAACAAAACGCTAAGGCTATAAGAGTAATTAATTTTTTCATGTTGTTAGGTTAAGGTTAGTCAAATGTAAGTTAAGCAAAGCATAAAAACAAAAGAACTTTTTTAGCGGTCGGTTTTAACAAATAAACGGTTAATGTAAAGCGCATCTTAGTGTTTTTGGTACAACCCTCTCTGTTTTTAAAAGCAAGCGCACCATTTTCTTCATCAATAGTGATGAATTTGAAGCAACTCTCTCTCAATGTAAGGTAACTCTCTTTCGATTTGATGTGATGCTATTTCGATTTTGGATGATGCACATTCGATGTTAGGCGATGCTATTTCGATTTTGGACGATGCACATTCGATTTCACTTAATGCTATTTCGATTTGAGGCAATGTTCATTCGATGTTGGGTAATGTTATTTCGATTTGAGGCGATACACATTCAATTTCACTTAATGCTATTTCGATGTTAGTTGATGTACATTCGATGTTGGGTAATGTTATTTCGATTGGAGGCGATGCACATTCGATTTCACTTAATGCTATTTCGATGTTAGTTGATGCTATTTCGATTACTAATTCAATACATTCGATTATGAATTAAGTTCTCTCGATGCCTGATAACTCCTAATTGTTGTTAAATTAAAAACTTTGGCACAGGGTTTGTATATAGTATATCAACATTACTAACCCATAAAACTAAAAGCGCATGATGATACTTCTAAATCCGGTTACACAAATTATCCTGTAAGGTATAAGTGTATTAACCACAGTGCGGACAAACCAAAAGAGAACAACATAAGATTCCTTCTACGGCTTGAAGCAACCTTATAAGTATTTCCTTAGCGGCTCTTTCTACTTAGATACAGTTGAACCGCACAAAAAACAATCAATTCACAATTAAATAATTAAAAAAATGTCAACTATAATAACAAAACTGCTGATAGCAGTTATAAAAATGCAAACCAAAATAGGCGATAGAGTAGTACGTTTACAGGAAATGATAAGTAAACTAACTAACAATACCTATTTCTCTACCGGATGGGTGGCAGGCACTTTAACTCAGGCACAATTTGGGTTAGATGTAACTGCTTATACAACCGCAGTAACTAACGTAAAAAACCATGTAGCAGGGGCAGTGGGTGCGCGTAATACGGCATGGACAACCATAAAAGCCGATTTGCAGCTTATACTGGCTATGGTGCAAAGCAAGGCAAATGCTAACGAAAGTAATGCCGCAGCTATAATAGGCAGTGTTGGTTTTTTTGTAAGAGAGTATAAAAACAGAGCAAAACAGCAAAACGATGCTATTAATACGGAGGTGTTGGGTACTGTTTTATTAACTGCTGATACTGCGGGGCATCATGAATGGCAGATGTCGAAGGACCAAATAACCATCATTACGTTGCCAAGTACCGATACATCTAAAACATACGTAACTGATTTGAACCAAGGTGATGTTTGGTACTTTAGAAACAAGAAAGTAAACACCAAAAAATCTACCTATAACTGGAGTCCGTGGGTAAAACTAATAGTTGGTCCCGGTGGCAGAATAGTAGGTGGTGGTACTTTGCCCGGTCATGCAGGTGGTTTGCCCGGTAGTCTATAATCTGTAATATTGTTTGCTATAAAAGCCCTGCAATTCGTGCAGGGCTTTTTTGTGGAATATAGAAAGAAACACTGCTACATATCAATGACTGTAATTAATTCTTAATTTTGAATTCTTAAATTAACACTTATGCTAATTGTTACGGGTGCTGCGGGTTTTATAGGGAGTTGTTTGGTGGGTGAGTTGAACCGTGTTGGTATGGAGGATATTATTATTTCGGATGATTTTACCCATGAAGAAAAGAATAAGAATCTTATTGGCAAAAAGTATGCACAAAAAATAAACCGCGATGATTTAGTTAAGTGGATAGGGGCCAATGCAAGCAAGGTTAAATTTATTTTTCATATAGGAGCTCGCACCGATACTACTTTGTTTGATGTAGAAACCTTTAATAAATTAAACTTACACTACACCCAGGAGCTTTGGAACTTATGTAGCAAACATAACATCCCTTTAGTATATGCATCTTCAGCAGCTACCTATGGTTTGGGCGAGTTTGGTTATGATGATGATGACGAAAGCATTATTAATAAACTAAAACCACTTAACCCTTACGGCGATAGTAAGAACGATTTTGATAAATGGACTTTGCAGCAAACCAACAAACCACCCTATTGGGTAGGGTTGAAATTCTTTAATGTATATGGGCCTAATGAGTATCATAAAGGGCGTATGGCATCGGTTATATTTCATGCCTTTAATCAGATTAAACAAAACGGAAAAGTAAAACTATTCCGCTCTCACAATCCTAATTATAAAGATGGTGGACAACTACGCGATTTTATTTATGTGAAAGATATTTGCAATGTGATTCTGTTTCTCTATAAAAACAAAGTAGCCAATGGTATTTATAATTTAGGAACCGGTAAAGCCCGCACCTTTGCCGACCTTGCCAAAAACACCTTTAAAGCAATGGACGTTGCCGAGCAAATTGAGTTTATTGATACTCCATTTGATATACGCGATAAATACCAATACTTTACCGAAGCCAAAATGAACAAATTGCAAAAAGCAGGTTACACAAAGCCTTTTTCTACTTTAGAAGAGGGTGTTGAAGATTATGTAAAGCATTATCTTATTAACGGAAAATATTTATAAAGATAACCCATGCAATCAAAAGCTAAAACAATAGACCAATACATAGATGAACTACCTGATGACAGGAAAAAAGCCATCAGCGAGTTAAGAAAAACCATTAAAAAGAACCTGCCTAAAGGTTTTGCAGAAGAAATGAGTTATGGCATGATAGGCTATGTGGTTCCGCTTAGTATGTATCCCAAAGGGTATCGTTGCAACCCAAGTTTACCGCTGCCCTATATGAATCTTGGTTCGCAGAAAAACTATATTGCCTTGCACCACATGGGTGTTTATGCCGATAAGAAGTTGTTGGATTGGTTTACCAAAGAATACCCCAAGCATTGCAAAACAAAGTTAGACATGGGTAAAGGCTGCATACGTTTTAAGAAGATGGATGATATCCCATATAAATTGATTGGTGAGTTAGCAGGCAAAGTAACTCCCAAAGAATGGATTGCCACTAGCGAAAAAACATTTAATAAATGACGCACAAACAAACTTTAGAAAAGCTACAGGGAGAATTTAATTTGGTATATACTACTGCTTCTTCGTTTAAAGAAGATACCTTCTTTAAAGAATTAGAAACAGGTAAATGGAGTGCCGCACAAAATGCAGAACATTTGTTTCTTGTAGTTAAGCCTTTAGTAGGTTTGTTTAATAAGCCCGAGGTAATGCTGGAAAAGTGGAGCAAATGCACTCATACGTCAAAGACGTATAAAGAAATAGTTAAAGCCTATTTAAACGTAGTGCAAGGTGTAAAGGCTCCTGCCGGTTTTGTTGCTGAAAAAGTTGAAGGGAGTAAGGATGATGTAATAAACAACCTTAAATCTATTAACAAAAAGTTTATAGAAAGAGCTGCTGCATTTACCGAAGAAGAGGTAGATACTTATCAAATTCCTCATCCGCTTTTGGGTTTATTAAATATCAGAGAGTTTACTTCTTTCACTTTATATCATACCCGTCACCATCATGAAACGATAAAAAGATTACTCGCTCTTCAGGATTAAATGTGGAAGATATTCTTAGTTCTTTTCGTTTTATCTATTCGTGCTTTTGCCCAAGATGGCTTTACCAATAAGAATGAAGCCGAAAACAAACTCATCGGTAAATTAAAAGAAGGTAAGTGGATAGACTATAAAGATTCTTTAGGGAAACCGACTTCTAAAGACAGTGCTACCTTTTATCATTTAGTAGTTTATCATAGCAATGTTGCTACAGGCATAGGAAGAGATTATTATCTAAGCGGTAATTTACAGAACGAACACACCTACTTAAACGGATTAAAAAACGGAGAAAGCAAATGGTATTACGAGGATGGAAAGTTGTTTGCGGATGCTACCTATAAAGACGATAAAAGAGTTGGCATATCTAAATGGTATTTTAAAAGTGGCGCTCTTAAGGAGGAAGCTATTTACGTGGACGGCAAAAGAAAAGGAATTTGCAAATGGTATTACGATGACGGAAAGTTAAATAGCGAAGTTAATTATGATGACGGGCAAAGAAACGGCATACAAAAATGGTATGATGAGAAAGGTAATTTACAACAGGAAGTAACTTATCTAAGTGGGAATAGAGCAGGAACAAGTAAATGGTATTTTGAAAACGGAAAGGTAAAAAGCGAAGCCTATTACTTTGATGATAAAAAGAGCGGTACTCAAAAGTGGTATTATGAAACGGGTGTACTGAAGCAGGAAACAAATTTCTCTGAAGGAAAAGAAACGGGTGTTCAAAAAAGATATTATGAAAATGGAGTACTAAGTAATGAATATACCTATAAAGATGATAAGAGAGACGGAGAGCAAAAATGGTATTATAAAAGCGGGAAGTTGCAAGCAACAGCGAACTATAAAAACAATAAAGAAAACGGACTTAGCAAATGGTATTTTGAAAACGGTAAGTTATTGCAGGAAGCAGTGTTTGTTAACGGACAATTAAACGGAATGTGTAAATGGTATTACGAAAAAAGCGGAAAACTATATAGTGAGGTTAGCTACGATAATGGTAAAATGAACGGAATTAAGAAATCTTATACGGAAGATGGGAAATTATATCTGGAAGAGAAATATATAAATGGTGTTAAGCAATAATTTCAATGTACCGGATATTATTATGCGATGCATTATAAATACAGGTACCGTTTGAAATAATCAATACTTGCGGAGACTGATGTTCTACACCATATTGTTGCGCAATTAAATTAGATATATCGCGGTGTGCAATTAAATCTAAATAATAAGGTTTAATCAATTGACTATCGCTATCCTTCCA
>CAJCJB010000008.1 GCA_903970545.1 Candidatus Saccharimonadota bacterium
CTGCTGCCCAGGCATTTGCGTTTCTGGTTTGCACATAAAAACCTTCAAGGTAAGGAGTAACTGTTCCACTAGGTACTGAACTATAAGTAGCCGTAACAATACCACCTGTATTTACCCACTGACCCATATAAGGTGAGTTTGCAGGGGTTGCTGTGGTATATTGAACACCGTATAAAGAAACATTTGGTGCTGTACCAATAGCAGTAATAGTTACACTATCAAGTTGTAAATTCCCACTTGCGGCAACTGTACTTTTTACATAGAAAAAGAACTGAGCATTAGGATTTGTAGAATCAGCTAATAGTTGTTGGTTATAAACCGCCCAAGAAGTAGAATTTACAGTTGTATAAGAAGGGTTAGATTCATAGCCGTAATCAGTTGGGTATTTTACTCCATATAAGGCAGGTTTAATTTCTCCTGAACCTTTAGCCCAATACCTTACGTTGTAAATAGTTCCTGCTGTAACAGAAATAGGTTGAGAAGAAAAACGTTTTGAGGTAGTAGTAGTGTTAACTAAATCTACACAATAAGAGCCATGAAAAGGATTAATGCTATCCTTTTTTGCGCTATCAGGTGATGTTGTAATGGTTGTTTTTGTGCCATCCCAACCGGTTACAGCTTCAACAGCTGTCCATGTTTCAAAGTCGCTCGCAAGAACAACCTGTGCTTTTGCAGCAATAGTTATTCCTAAAGCCATTGCTACTGTAAATAATGTTTTTTTCATTTTGTTTGTGTTTTAAGTTTATTGATAGTTTTTAAAAGCGGTTAAGGATGTTTGCTCTATCAACATTCCTATATGGTATTCACTTTTTGAGGGGGCTAAAATATACTTTTTTCTGTAAGTCAATGTTACCAAATCATTAAATTATACCATAAAGAGCTTTTTTTAACATTTACTATTTTATTCAACATTGATTAAGTAATTTTTAATACATTTAGCTCATAATCTTAAACATGTAATCATGAACAAACAAATTCTTACACTGGCAATTGCCATAGCATCATTACCAATTTTCGGACAGGATATTAAAGTAAAAGAGTCTAATGAAAGTTTTAGCAACGGTAAACATAACGCGTTATCGGTAACGCTTTATGTAACTGACATAAACATGGTAGAGAAAGAATGGAAAAGTCAATTGAAAGATTTTGGTTATGATAAAGCCCATGAGCAAAAAGACGAATACTTTTTTGATAATGTACTCTTTAAAAAAATGAGTGCCAATACGGTTGATGTATACTCTAAAGTAGATGAGGTTAAAGGCGATAAAGCGGTTACATTAACGGCAGCTTATGATTTGGGGGGAGCTTATTTAAGTTCGTCAGACCATAAAGAGCAGTTTAACTACCTGAAAACTATGATGCACGATTTTGCGGTTAGAATAACTAAAGAAGCTCTTGATGATCAGATAAAAGATGCTTCTAAAGCATTATCATCATTGCAAAGCAAGCAATCATCTTTAGAAAAAGATAATAAAGGTTTGGCAGATGATATTGTGAATTACAATCAGAAGATTAAAAAAGCAAACGACCAGATAGAACAAAACAAAAAAGATATTGAAACTAAAAAAGGAGAGATTTCTGCTCAGCAAAAAGTAGTTGACGGAATTAAAGCCAAAAAAGAATCGATTAAGTAAAACCTTAGATTTCATTGATTAAATTATCTCGGCTAATCGGCTGGGTTTACTTATATTTGCCGCCTTATTTGAGAAATGAAGCACATTCGTAATTTTTGCATTATTGCCCATATCGACCATGGGAAATCTACCCTTGCCGACAGATTATTGGAATATACCAACACTATTTCTAAGCGCGATATGCAGGCACAGGTACTTGATGATATGGATTTAGAGAAGGAGCGTGGCATTACCATTAAAAGTCATGCCATACAAATGGACTATGAGTTAAACGGGCAGAAATACGTTTTTAATTTAATTGATACTCCCGGTCACGTTGATTTTAGTTACGAAGTTTCCCGTTCTATTGCCGCCTGCGAAGGGGCTTTGCTTATTGTAGATGCCGCACAGGGTATACAGGCCCAAACAATTTCTAACCTGTACCTTGCTTTAGAGCATGATTTAACTATCATCCCCATTCTTAATAAAATAGATTTGCCAAGTGCTGAGCCGGAAATGGTGAAAGACCAGATTGTGGATTTATTAGGTTGCAAGCGTGAGGAGATTATGGCTGCATCAGGTAAAACCGGCATGGGTGTGCACGAAATTTTAGAGCAAATTGTTCATCGCATTCCCCCACCTAAAGGAGATGAGAATGCTCCTTTACAAGCCCTTATATTCGATTCTGTTTTTAATTCCTTCCGCGGCATCATAGCTTATTACCGCATTTATAACGGCTCTATAAAAAAAGGTGATAAAGTTCGTTTTGTAAATACAGGAAGCGAGTATAATGCTGATGAAATTGGCGTACTTCGCTTAAAACAAGAGCCTCGCGATAAAGTATTGACAGGTGATGTGGGCTATATTATTTCAGGTATTAAAGAAGCCAAAGAAGTAAAAGTTGGCGATACCATTACCACCGTTGCAAACCCTTGTCAGGAAGGAATACAAGGGTTTGAAGATGTAAAACCTATGGTTTTTGCGGGTATCTATCCGGTTGATACCGAAGATTATGAGGAGCTGCGTTACAGCATGGAGAAACTCCAATTAAACGATGCTTCTCTTACCTGGGAGCCTGAAAGTAGTGCTGCACTTGGCTTCGGTTTCCGTTGCGGTTTTTTAGGCATGCTGCACATGGAAATTGTTCAGGAGCGTTTAGAGCGTGAGTTTAACATGACGGTTATTACTACCGTACCTAACGTATCATACATAGCATACCTAACCAATGGAGATGTAGTTACCGTTAATAACCCAAGCGACCTACCCGACCCCGGACGTATAGATTATATCGAAGAACCTTATATTAAAGCCGCTATCATTACAAAATCTGAGTTTATCGGGCCTGTAATGAGTTTATGTATTGAGAAACGCGGGCAAATAGTTGGGCAGAATTACCTTACTGCTGATAGAGTAGAATTACTTTTTGAATTGCCTTTGGGCGAGATTGTATTTGATTTTTACGACCGTTTAAAATCTATCTCAAAAGGATACGCTTCTTTTGATTACCACCGTACCGGTATGCGTACATCTGATTTAGTGAAACTGGATATTCTTTTAAATTCCGAACAGGTAGATGCCTTATCTGCTTTAATTCACAGAAGCAATGCACATGAGTTTGGTAAAAAAATATGTGAGAAGTTAAAAGAACTTATTCCACGCCAACAGTTTGAGATACCAATACAAGCTGCTATCGGTGCTAAAATTATTGCCCGAGAAACCATCCGTGCTATCCGTAAAGATGTTACCGCAAAATGTTATGGCGGAGATATCTCGCGTAAACGTAAACTACTTGAAAAACAAAAAGAAGGCAAGAAACGTATGCGTCAGGTGGGTAGTGTAGAGATTCCACAAAGTGCTTTTATGGCTGTTCTTAAACTAAACGATTAAGTAAGGGTTCTTATTTAGGCAATCTTAAAGAT
>CAJCJB010000009.1 GCA_903970545.1 Candidatus Saccharimonadota bacterium
TTTAATTGGTGCCGACAGGCAGTATGTGTGGAGACTTGAAACAGGAAAAATAAGTATGAGTTTAGATTATTTAGATAGAATAATTAGTGCGCTTAACTGCAAACAAGAAGATTTTTTAAATACAACACCTAACCCTTAAAAACAAAATAAACATGAGTACCAGCATCATTCACCACCTGATTGCCACCTTAAAAATGCCAAGCAAATGGCCTGACAGAATACTAAGAGTGCAAACCGTACAAACCAAGTTAACGGGTAACGCTAACTTCCCCGTAGGTAGCTGGCCTGCCAACATAGTAACCTTAGCCCAGTTGGGTATTGATATTACCGCGTTTATAACTGCGCAAAGTGCAGTTAACTCAAAAACAGGCACTACCGCCGCACGCGATGCTGCCTTTATGGTAGTAAAAGCAGATTTAGAGGCTCTAAAAGGTATGGTGCAGGTAAAGGCTGATGCCAACATACCAACTGCCGCAACCATTATAACAGGTGCAGGCTATTTTGTAAAAAAAAGTAAAGTGACCATTAAAAAACAAAACGATGCACTGAATACCGAAATATCGGGTACGGTGCTGTTAACTTCTGATGCGGCAGGGCATCATGAATGGCAGCAAAGCAAGGATATGGTAACTATCATTAACCTGCCGCCCACCAGCACATCGCATACACTGGTGCCAAACTTAAACCCCGGCGACCTGTGGTGGTTTAGAAACAAACGCATTGATACTAAAAAGACCACCTACAACTGGAGCCCCTGGGTGCAACTACGTGTAGGGCAGGGCGGCAAGCTTGGCGGCACGGGCACAGCACCCGGGCATGCGGGCAGTTTGCCTGCTACTGCGTAGCCATTACAACAGTAAAAGAAAGTAAAGAAACAGCCGTTAAGCCTTATGTAAGGGTTTTCGGGCTGTTTCTTTGGTTTTTCAACCCATCTTAACGTCTTCCGAAGCCATTATATCATCTTTCAAAGCCATCTTAATGTGTTGAGAAGCCATTAAGATGGCTTCAAATTCATCATAACGGCATCCAAAGGCATCTTAATGGCTTCTCGTCCCATCACAACGTCTTCTCATCCCATCATGATGTCTTGCGATGTTATCATAACGCGCTTCAACCCATCTTAACGTCTTTCAAAGCCATCACATCATCTTGCCAAGACATCATGATGGCTTCCAAAGGCATTACATCATCTTCCTAAGATGTTAAGGTGGGTTTGGAAATAGTGGTTGTTTGTGGGGAAAGCAATAAAATAGAGTATGAACCATGTAAGAAATTGGATGTTTTTGTATGAAAAGTGTTAAATTTTATTTATAGTTTTGTTAATCAGGCAAAGAATATGGCAATAGAAAAGAAGTCAAGAAATTGTTTTGTAAGTTATCATCATGACAATGACCAAAAATATTTAGCTAAGCTTCGTAAAGTAATTACGAATATGAAAGTAGCTGATTATTCATTAAAGGATGATATTGGACATTTGACAGACGAAACAATTTATAAAAAGGTTCGTGAAAAAATGAGAAACTGTTCAGTAACAGTTGTTTTAATTGGATCTCGTACAGGGCATCGAAAATGGATAGATTGGGAAATATGGGCTTCACTTCGTGGTTACACACATCGCTATGACCCATTAAAATCTTTTAAACCTAATGGACTTTTAGCAATCTATTTACCGACAGGTTCTCATTCTATTCCTGATAGACTTAGTGACAATATTAAATCAGGTTATGCTATAAGTATGAAGTGGGAAAATTTGGAGCGTGATTTCGAGAGTAAAGTTAACTATGCTTATTGGAACAGAACTAATAATGCTTACAAGATTGATAATTCGAGGGAAAGAGAGGGTAGTAACTCAATAAACTTTCTAGGATTTAAAATTTGAAACAATGGCAAAATGGGCTGATTACTGCGTATCAAAATTATCATTAACCGAAGGCGGAAGGATTGACAATGTTATGCTTTATGAAGATATGGGAGAATCTTTAGGCGAAGAAGTTGAAAAGAAAAGAGATTGGATGGTTAAACAAGTTGGTGATGGAAAAACTTTTTGTTCTATAAAGAAAAATGATATTGGTAAATGGAATAAAATTGGAGATTTTGGCTACGATTACGATGGAGATATTTTCACTTGGTTTATTGTCCCGGGAAACATAACAAAAAGAAAAACCTTTGTAAGTTACTATCATCAGGACAATCAAGACGACAGAACAAAATTTGAGAATCTTTTTGACGATTTGATAGTAAGTAAATCAGTCGAAAAGGATGATATTGATTCTGACAATAGCGATGAGTATATAAAGCAATTGATACAGCAGGAATATTTACATGATACTACAGTTCTTGTTGTACTTATTGGAAGTAAAACAAAATGCAGAAAGCATGTTGATTGGGAGATTTCTGGAGCGTTAAATTTTAAGGTTGGTGAAACCTACGCTGGATTATTAGGATTAATTTTACCAACCCATGATGACTATGGAAAGGAGAAAGCAACATATGATTTATTGCCTGCAAGGTTATCGGATAACTTAAAAACAGGTTATGCTATTATAAGAGATTGGACTGATGATAGGGCATTAATGCAGTCATATATAGAGCAAGCATTTACTAACAGAACTTCAAAATCAGAAGAAAGAACCAATTCAAGAATTCAAATGGATAAAAATACTTGCGAATGAGCGATACAACTAAAACTCACGAAATAATAGATGTATCGTTTAACTGCGAAAAGCCAGCTTTGATTATTGAAAGTAATTGGTTTATTATTGGAATTATATTATTAATCTTAATTCTTGCCTATCTTATAAAGAAGACTTTTTATAAACGGGTTAATTGGAAAGAGATGGAAATTGAAATTTCTGGCTCTCCTAAACTTAAATTTAAAGTTGAAAGAAATGATGACAATCTATATATCGCGAACAGAATTCATATTGAACTAACAACTAGAAAGGCAGCTATACCGATTGATGAAAATAATGATGTAATAGAAGAAGTATATGACTCATGGTATAAATTATTTGGCATTATAAGAGACGAGATTAAATCAGTTCCAGGTAAATACTTAAAAGACCATGACCCTACTTCAGCTTTAATAGGGCTAACAAGAAAAATTCTTAATGATGCAATGCGACCGCATTTAACAGAACATCAGGCAAAATTTAGGAAGTGGTTAGAAATAGCAAAACAAGACATAGCAAATAAAGACCTTTCACCTCAGGATTTGCAAAAAAAATATCCTGACTTTACAAATCTAGTATCATCAATGAAACTTGTAAATCAAACATTAATAAATTATGCAGGAGAACTTGATAAATTAATTAAAGGAAAATAGAATTAAATATGGAGTATAAAAAATCTTTGGAAGATGAAATTGATTGGAAAATTATTGACCAATTACATTCTGCAACAGCTAGTTTTTCCTCAACCAGTTTGGAATTAAAAAAACTATTTTTTGTTTTAATTGGAATTGCAGTACCTTCTTTAATAAAGTTAGCTGGAGATAAACTAGACCTTTCTTTATTTATTACACTTTATATAATAACAATTACATTTTGGTATTTAGATAGTTTTACATATTTCTTTCAAGATAAACTACGAGAAAAAATGGATAAAAGATTTAATGAAATAAAAACAAGAAATAAAAAGGAAACAATTATAACCAACGATATAATAAACTCTGAATATACAATTGAATCTATTCGAACATCAAAAGACAGAATTTGGCGCTCTATTTCTAATTCTAGCATGAGGTTCTACTTTGTTTTATTAATAATCAATACTGGCTTATTGATATTATTTTTAATGCACTTAATAAAATGAAATATTTTATAAGTTACACTACTAGAGATAATGAAGTAACAATAGATCTTCTTCAAGCCTTCTCAAATAAATTAAGTAGACATGGTGAAGTTTTTATTGATATAATTAATAATAGTTCCATTGATAGACAAGCAAGAGTAATTTCAGAACTTGAAAACAGTGATTTAATGATTCTTATTGAATCAAAAAGTATATATGAATCAGAATGGGTTGCATTAGAAATTGATAAGGCAAAATCTAAACAAATTCCCATAAAGACTATATCAATTAAACAACTAAATGATTTTAGTGTTTTAGAAAAGGAAATTATTGGGATTTATTTACCGCGTTAGGGATTGCAACGAAAATCCTTTTGTAAGGCACGAGCAAAAGATTAGCTCAGTTTTCTTTTTTGTTTTTATCGGTATCGCTGAATGCTGAAAAAGCATTTGAAGTGTAAAGCCCGACGGCAGTAATCTGCCGGAACGCCCATACTTCGACAAGCTCAGTATGACAGCAGATTTTACTTTTTAATATGCCCGAATAAGCGCAGGCGGCTAATGCCCCCATCGGGGAATATGTTTAAACGTATGTGGGTAAAGGACCCGCGGTTAGCTATTTCCTTTTCAAAATAATGCTCGTGGTCAGCTTGTAGTTTTTGTTGGGGCAATATCTCAGTCCACTTTATTTCGGGCGAGCTGATATCAATCTCATCGATGTGGACACTTTCCAGTTCTATATTGGCACTGGTGGGCAACACCTCTGTGCGGGTAATGCCTAAAGAGCTTGCGCCAATATCAACGGTTTCTAAATCTACTCCTTCTATAGAGCAGGTATCGGGGTAGTTACCTTTAAAGTGGCAGGTATCTACCCCTATTTTATGGATGCTGCCCTGATGGGCGAGTTTTACAATTACCCAATCGCGGTTGTTGGGTGTGCGGTTGCGCTTGGTTTCCCAACCATCGCCCATGTTTATGCCACGACCGGGCATAAGCAGGTTATCCATGTGGCTAAAGAACATATCGTTGCAGAGGACAGATTTTGCTCCGTTGTTGGCAGAGGCTAAATCTATAGTATCTTCTTCTTTAACGGCATCCCAATTCTTATATACCTGTCCGTATACTTTTAGACGCGCCACGCCCCCATCGGGATAAATGTTTAAACGCAGGTGAGTCCAAACTTTATCATTTAGTATTTCATAAAAATTCTGACTACCGGGGTTTAAGGGAGATTTAGTGAGTATCTCCGTCCAGCTTGCTTTTTGCAAAGCTTCTGCCGAAGTATCGTCGGGCATATTGCAAGCCTCTATAGAAGCATGTGGCGGGTGGTTGCCTAAAAAGAAATTGGTATCAATATCAACTCCCTTTATAATACCCGATGCGCCCAGTTTAATAATACACCAGTCGTGCCCCGGAACGCGCTTACGGCGAGACTCCCAGCCGTCCATCCATTTGCCTCTGTCGGTATATTTATCGGCAATAAAAATTCCTCTGCCGGGTTTCAACAGGTTTTCTTTCTCTGCAAAAAAATCATCGCTGCACACAATGGCTTTGCCTCCTAATTTTTCGGCTGCAAGGTCTATTAAGGTGGTAAATGCAGGGCTATCTATTTTGGTGTTTTCCATAATTACTATTTTCTACGTATTATTTTGCCTTGTGGTAAAGGTATAAAATTACCGTTTTCATATACTCTTTTACCACCCAGGTAGGTTTGCTTTACAACGCCGCTTAACTCTTCGCCCACATAAGGACTAATCTTATGGCGGTATTGTATATCAGATGCTTTTACAGTAAAGTTTTGTTCGGGATTCCAAACTACTAAATCGGCATCATAGCCTTTTTGTATTTTTCCTTTGCTGTGTTCTAAGCCGATAAACTTAGCCACATGCGTACTCATTAAAGCGGCAATTTCTGAAATAGTAACACCACTTTTCTTTGCTGCTGTCCAAACCACGGGCAAGGAAAATTGAATGCTTGCGATACCTCCCCAGGCTTCTTTTAAATTACCGGATTCTATCTTTTTTAAATCGGGGGTTGCAGGCGAATGATCGGTAACAACAAAATCAATCGTTCCGTCTTTTAATGCCTGCCATAATTTATCATTGTTTGCTCTTTCACGTATGGGAGGTGCGCATTTAAAAAGTGTGTTGCCATCCGGTATTTCTTCGGCACAGAAATATAAATATTGCGGACAGGTTTCTACCGTTAGCGGTAAGCCTTTGGCACGCGCTGCTTTTATTTGCGGAAGTGCATCGGCAGATGATAAATGAACAATGTGTACAGGGCTTTTAAATTCTTCGCAAAGAGCAATCATCATTTCAACGGCTTTATCTTCCCACACCTTCGGGCGGGAATTAAGATAAGCCATATAACTTGTGGGGTTCTTTTCGAATGCGGTTATACCTTCATGCATCTCATCCAACTCGGCATGAGCCAACAAAGGAATGTGGTGTTTTGTCATAACTGCCATGCCTTTCTTTAAATCAGCCAGCGTAACATTCGGGAATTCATCAATACCCGAATGGGTAAGAAAGGCTTTAATGCCTAGCACACCTGCATCAATCAACTCCTCTAATTTATCTGCATTGGAAGGCACAATCCCTCCCCAGAAACCACAATTGCAATACAGTTTTCCTTCGGTGGCTTTTAGCTTATCCTGAAATGTTTTTGCGCTAATAGTAACCGGACTCGAGTTTAAAGGCATATCAACCAAGGTGGTAATTCCGCCTGCCAGGGCAGCTTTTGTCATGGTTTCAAAACCTTCCCATTCGGTACGCCCGGGTTCATTAATATGCACATGTGAATCTATCAAGCCCGGCATCAATACTAAATCACCCACTTCTTCAAGAGGGAAATCAGTTACTTTTATTTTGCCTTCTACTACATCGGTAATTATTCCATCCTTTATTAAAACAGTAGCATTTTTAATACCTTCAGGGGTAACTACACAGGTACTGTGTATGGCAAAATCGGGCAATTCATTTTTCATCACATCATACAATTTCAACAAATTTATTAAACTTGTTTATATTTATGGCTTATTGTGATTAGTTAATCTATGAAGTTGAACGTGATTAAGAAGGCGGTATCTCCCACTAAGTTGTTTTTATTTGTATTTGTACTTTTTACTCAGGATGCTTTTTGTGCAGAGAAGTTCTCGACCAATTTCAATAGAGATAACGCGCTGTTTATTTTAACACTTTCAGGAATTGTTGCAATTATTATCTACGCATTGAAGTTAGCTGTAAAAGCACTTCATCATATAGCAGAAAAGAAAGATGATGATGCAAACAAAGAAAAAATAAGTGACCTTATTGATGACATTGAACAAGCTAAAACTGTTTTGTTTTATTGTGGGTTGTTGTTTGTATTTTTCTATACCTGCTATGCTTTTGTAAAAGGTACTACCATGGAATCTCATGTAGCAGAGTGGATGAACTTGGTGGTGAGATGGATACATGTAGTTTTTGGCATTGCTTGGATTGGAGCTTCTTTTTATTTTGTGTTCTTAGAGAATGCGTTGAACCGTAAGCATAATTTAAGAGATGAACTTGCCGGAAACCTGTGGGCTATACATGGAGGTGGTTTTTACTACTTAGAGAAATATAAAGTAGCCCCCAAAGAAATACCGAAAGACTTGCATTGGTTTAAGTATGAAGCTTACTTTACATGGCTCTCCGGCTTTACCCTATTAGTAATTGTATATTATTTAGACGCTAACATTTATTTAATAGATCCCGAAGTAATGAAACTTACCCAGGCACAGGGTGTTACTATTGGTATAAGTACATTAGTAGTTGGCTGGCTTGTTTACGATACGCTTTGCAAATCTTTTCTGGCTAAACATCAGGCCTTGTTATCGGTTATCTTATTGATTTTTATATCTGCGGTTGCCTGGTTTCTGTCGCATGTGTTTAGCAGCAGGGCAGCTTATATACACGTAGGTGCTATGCTTGGAACGTTGATGGCGGGTAATGTATTCCGCATTATCATTCCGGGACAGAAGGCTATGGTAAATGCAGCTAAAGAAGGCAAACCTGTTGACCCATCTTACGGGAAGAAAGCCTTGCTTCGCTCCTTGCATAACAACTATTTTACGTTACCCGTAATTTTTATCATGATTAGCAATCACTTCCCAAGTACTTACGGAAGTGTTTACAATTGGATGGTATTAATGGGTTTAACTATTGCTAGTGCCTTAATAAAGCATTACTTGAATCTGAAAGAGAAAGGCGAAAAATCTGTTTGGATATTGCCTATAGGTATTGTTCTTATTATATCGCTTGCTTTTATAACTCGTCCTATACCAAAGTCTGTATGTAAGAATGATAAACCCGCTACCTTTGCCGAAGTAAATGCCATCATTCAAAAGCGTTGTGTGGCTTGTCATTCTGCCAACCCAACAGATGATGTATTAAAGGCTGCACCAAACAATATTATGTTTGATAAAAAAGAAAATATTTTAAAGTACGCCGAACGAATTAACCAGCGTGCCGTAATTACCAAAACCATGCCTCAGGCAAACAAAACCGGTATAACCCAGGAAGAGCGGGATGCTATTGCTTGTTGGATTGAGAATGGTGCTAAGGCGGAGTAGTTTTTTTAGGTTAATCTTTCACTCTGCTAAAACTTAGTGTTTTAAGCATCCAGTTGGGTAGGGGTTTTTCGGGGGCACGTTTGCGCAAATCTAAATACCAGCCAAGTTTTTTAAAGATAGGTATTTTAAAGGTTTCCACAAACTCTATCAGCGCACCGTCGGGGTCTTCTATATAACTAAAATGTCCGGCGGCATCACCCATCTCAAACGTAGTACCACTGTCAACCGTAAATGAATGTCCGGCTTCAGCACATTTAGTGCGCAAGGCATTCATGTTTTTAATATCAAAGCACAGGTGTATAAAACCTAAATCGCCCCAAAAACGATTTTCAAATATTTTGCGGGGCGTTCTGTCATATACTTTAACAAGCTCTATATAACTGCTGCCAAGCATACGAGAGAAACTTCCCTCGCGTGGTTTGCTATGCGTAAGCAATACACGACGACATTTATTTTTACCTGCAGGCAGGTCTTTTAAATCATCAAACACATCTTCTTTATCAAACAACACTTTATCGTATCCTAAAATATCAGCGTAAAACTTTATAGATTTATCAATGTCGCTAACACCTATTACAGCACCAATTGGTCCGCCTGTGGCATGATTGCTTTTACCAAACATTTCATTGCTTTCAATAACCTCAAACGTATTTCCAAAAGCATCCTCTAAATAAAAATGTTTTTGTTTGATAGGATTCTCAGAAACTTCGGAAAGAATATTGATTCCTTTTTTGTTAAAGAATGTAAAACTTTCATTAATGTTTTCTGTTTTAATTTTACCAATAAGTATTCCCAAATCGCCCAACTCTATATTAAAGGAACAAGGTTGAGGAATTCTGCTTGTATATTGCCATATCTCAAACCCACCACCGCCTTTGCCGCTAATAGCAAGAATGGCGTGGCGTTGATGCGGTTTTTGTCCGGTATAAGGCAACATTAAGTTAGCTTCAGAAGCTTCATCTAAAATAGGAATATCAATGCCAAAGTTTTGGCGATACCATTTGAAACCCTCCTGCACATTTAACACGCCTATTCCCAATTGTTGTATCCCCGATATAATGTAAGACATAAATTTGTAATTTGGCGTAAAATTAAACCAAAATTGATATGACAAAAATTGTTGCGAGAGTTTTTATTGTTATGCTATTTGTTTTTTGCAAGTCGCTTACAGCACAAACTGTTTCTAGGTTTCAACAAGCACATACACAATTATTGGATGACTATGTGTTGTTTATTGATTCTGTAGAGAAAAAACATCAAAGGATTAAATACATCGATATATTTAAACATAAGCATATATCGGAAGTTGAATTTACAGACAGTCTATTGGTATATCGTATTCGTAAAAAAGTAAAAGTGTATAAAAACGGCTTACGCTATGAGAAAATTGACTGGAGTATACGTTATCATCATAAATTTTTACATCATAAAATATATGAGATAAAGCAATTAGGGGATGATTATCGTTTTATTGAAAAAATAGATTATGACTATGGAAGAAAATTAAAGCGGGCAAAAGTTACCAGCAGTTTTGACGACAACTATTTACTCATCAGAACTTTTAGACCGAAAGATAAAAAGGGTACTCACTTTTATGTTAAGCCTATGAGTAGCTTGCCGCTAATACATCAGGATTAGTTTAGACATAATTCTACTGTTTAATACAAAAGACTTTGTTCTCGTAATAACCTAATAAATAAGGTTTCTCATTATTTATCAGAGAACAATTGTCAGGCAGCTTATCCAGTTTAATTTCCGTGTCGGTTATTTTATTTCCAGTTATATCTAATAAAAATAGTTTATTAGTGTTTTTTTTAAGTGCGATATAAATATACTTTTCTTTAAATAGCAAAGAGCTTATTTGCGGTTGGATTTTTATATCCAAAGGTCTTTCATAAAGTTTCTTTCCGAAGAAATCAAACACATCAACACCCTTTTCGGTAACACAAACTAATTGCGGAGCTAAGGCATTCTCTAGTGTATCTATAAAAGCAAACTGAATATCACTTTCTTCAGGAATTGGAACTTGTTCAAGTTTATCTGCTAAAGAAATCTTACAAAGTTTTTTCTCTGTTTTATCTACGTAACAAATGTTTGTGGTTTCTGCATTTTTACCTTCTTCTATAAAAACAGTTTGTACGCCTTCTGCAATTTTTGATTTCATTTTTATACGTGCTTCTCCTTTTCTATTCACTATATCTATTTTACCTGAACTGTCTATTAAAATAAAATAATCTTTTTGCTGAAATACAATTCTTTTCACTTCTCCTGTATTGTTTACGGGAGTAAAATCAACCAGTTTCTTTCCATTGATGGCATAGCAAATAGTGGTATTATTTTTTAAAGAAACCCATAAACGATAGTTCTTGTTCGATTCATAATCAAACATTGTTAGTCCGTTTGTTGCCGGGGTATTTAGTTTTATAGGAAACCCACTTACATTCTTTCCATTCCTATCAACAAGGTATAAGTAATTCTCGGTATTAAAAAGGAGTTGCAGTTTATCGTTGTCAAAATAATCTACCTGATGTATCTCTCCCAGTATTTTTTCAATGATGTTTCTCTTCCACAAAATTTTTCCAGTATTTGAAAGCAGGTATAAATTGTTTTTAGCATCCACACAAACCAGTTCTTTTTCATCTGTAAGATGGTTTCTCACCAGTGTAGGATTCTTATATAAATCAGTATCTAAAAGAGTTTCCCATAAAGTATTTTGGTATAATTTGTTTTTAGGATTAAAGTTTGCGCAAGCCTTAAAGAAAAGATTGCTTTTTAGTTTCTGTACACTAAGTGCAACCGATTCGTACTTATCAAGCATTTCAGGAGATTGACTAAGTATTTTATTTATATCCTTTGATACTGCATTTGTTATCACTTCTTTATTCTTAAAAACATCCGCATAAAATAAATAAGTACTCTCAGTTGAGAGATTCTTTTCTATAAAATTTACTACCCGTTCATTATCCAGCAAGTTATTTCTTTCGGAAACTATATTCTTATAATCAAGCAAGGCAGAAACTTCATTACTGAAAAGAATACCGTTATCAATACTTACTGCATACAGAAACTTCTTGTCAAAAAAGCGACCACATAGATTAGAGAATAGATTTTGTTCTGCATCATGATAAATTGTTACAGAGTCTTTCGTTTGAAAAACAGAATCGCTAACAGCCTTTAAAAACTCAAAGGCAAGATTCTCTTCAGAGACATGTATCAAACCATAATCTTCATCACTATCACTTCCTCTTGCTTTAAAGAGTACGGCGTAATCACCCACAAACTTCTCCAGTTGCATTTGTGCATCCGCATTGGTTTTATTTGAATAACTATGCAAATTACTTTTTCTTTTGTTTGCGTTGTTAGCATAACTGCGCTCAATAAACTGTTTATAGTTACTTATGCTTATTGATTGAAAACGCAAGGTATTATAAGGCAGCACACTTAATATGGTTTTAAAACTAACAGTCTCTTGATTCTTTAGTGTGTTGTAAAAAGCAGAAGAATCATTAGATAAAAAGCCTTGTGTGTTTAACTCGCTTGGAGTTATAGACACATCAGCAGATACCCAGGCTTCTTTCTTT
Organism: Candidatus Saccharimonadota bacterium; assembly: GCA_903970545.1. Lineage (GTDB taxonomy): Bacteria > Bacteroidota > Bacteroidia > B-17B0 > Aurantibacillaceae > PALSA-968. The sequence continues at coordinate 11,970 of CAJCJB010000009.1, forward strand.
GCACCATATCTATTTTTATTTACAAGTGTTTCTTTAAAGAAATTATCCCAACCTGCGTTATAGAAACAAGGCAAATGCACAAACATATTTACATCACTTTCTTTATCCGATGTTTGAAAGGCTTCTGTGAACAGTTTGTTTTGAGCTAAGGTGTTTTTGTTGCTCTGTATCGCATTTTGTAAAAAGGTTGCATCACCTGAAAATACTACCAAGCCTGCGTTTGCATAAACATAAAAAGTATAATCGGGCTGCTTGCATTCGTAAACGAAACTGTTTTTATCGCCTTGTTTTTTAGCGGCATAGCTTTTCTCGAGGAAGGCAATAAATAAATCATTCGTATTAATATCCGCTAAATTAAAGGCGGCAAGCAGGGGTGATTTTTTGTTTTTATACAACGCTACATAAACAGCCTGCACACCAAAAGCATTACTCGCATTAGAATTACTGATTAAAGAATCTGCCTTTTGAAGTGTTTTATTAAACTGCTTGATGTCATCTGCTTTTAAAAGTTCTTCCCACAGCAAGTTGCCCTGATTAAGCTTCTCCGAAAGTTCATGCAGACTTTTAGTTTCCAGCAACACATAACAGCTATCGGGCAACACACTAAGCGGACTAACCGTTGGGCGTTTAAGATTGCTTAAATACAAATAGCCCCAAGTTCCGCAGGCAATGGCAGAAATTAATAAAACAGTAAAAGCAATTCTCTTAATCACAATAAAGAGTAAAGATAACGCATGGTGGTGCTTATATAGGTACCAACCATAAAAGGTTATGAAACAAAGCTTGTGAAAATCTAATCAGAATAAAGAAAGCTGCGGAGGCAACAGCGTAAAGCTTTTGCGGTGGTATTTGCACGCCCCGTGTTGCCTTATTCCGGCGCGATGCAGCAGCGTTGGGTAGCCCTTGTTTTTATCCCAACCATAATAAGGAAACTCTTTGTGCAAGCCCAGCATTAAATCATCACGGTGGGTTTTTGCGAGTAATGATGCCGCCGCAATGCTCATATAAGTAGCATCTCCTTTTATAACGCAGAGGTGCTTAACGTTCGGGTAAGGTTTAAAACGGTTACCATCAATCAATAAAAAATCGGGACGCAGCATAAGCTTATCAACCGCATGGTGCATAGCCAGTATGGATGCATTTAAAATATTAATGCTGTCAATCTTCCTGTTATCAACCACGGCAACAGCATACGCCAACGCATCTTGTTTTATTTGTTGGGCAAGCTCATAGCGCAGCTTCTCGGGTATTTTTTTAGAATCATCAATATGTTTGTTCTTATAGCCAACAGACAATATAACCGCAGCTGCCACCACCGGGCCAGCTAGACAACCCCTGCCTGCTTCATCGCAACCGGCTTCGGTGTTTGTTTTTTTATAGTAAGACTTTAGCAAGGTTAATTTACAGTGGTTTATTTTATTTTCATTTGTTGGCTTTAGCTAACAAAATCAAATTGCAAACGAGACAAACTTCTGTACAACCCGTCGGGTATCTCAATTAATTCGGCATGTGTGCCGCTTTCTCTAACCTTACCGTGCTCTAACACAATAATTTTATCGGCATTGCGTATGGTAGATAACCTATGCGCAATAACTATGCTGGTGCGCCCCATCATCAATTTATCTAAAGCTTCTTGCACCAAACGTTCACTCTCACTATCTAAAGAGCTGGTAGCCTCATCCAAGATAAGTATAGAAGGGTTTTTTAAAATGGCACGGGCAATAGCTACACGTTGTCTTTGTCCGCCCGATAACTGAATACCTCTATCTCCTACCTTGGTTTCAAACTTATCTGGGAAACTTTCTATAAACTCAAGCGCATTAGCTTTTTTGGCAGCCTCTACAATTTCAGCATCAGTGGCATTAAGTTTACCATAGGCAATGTTTTCTTTAATGGTTCCGCCAAACAATAACACGTCTTGTGGCACAATAGCCATGTTGCTTCGGTAATCAGTTAAATCATAAGTAGTAATTTCCTTCCCATCAATAGAGATTTTACCGCTTTGTAATTCATAAAAACGCAATAGCAATGCAGCAATGGTAGATTTGCCCGAACCACTGGGGCCAACCAAAGCAAGCATTTCACCGCTGTTAACAGTGAAGCTAACATCTTTCAATACTGTAAAATCAGGACGTGAAGGATAAAAGAAACTTACCTTATCAAACGAAATATTACCCGAAACTCTTTCAGTTTTTTTATGAGAAAGATTAATGTCTTCAATTTTTCCGTCTATAATATCCATAACTCTTTCTGTTGCTCCTAAAGCACGTTGAATGGAAGCAATTTGCTCGGCAATACCACCAATAGAAGCGGCTACAAAAACAGTATAAAACAAGAAAGACATCATTTGCGCAGTGGGTAATTCGCCTTTAAGCGTCATGGTTATCCCTACATATACTATAAATATAATAGCCCCGAATAAACAAAAGATAATAAATGAGAAAAATGCTCCACGAAATATACCACCCTTAATAGCCAGTTTTAATATTTGATCGGATATAGAATTGTATCGCTGTATTTCAAAGTCTTCATTGGTAAATGTTTTTACGTTTGCTATTCCTTGCAAACCCTCGCCAACAATAATATTAGAATCAGCTACTTTATCCTGAACCTGCTTGGATATTTTACGAATATATCTAGCAAAAAAGAGTGTAATAACAGCAATGATTGGTATAATGGAAAGCATTACTAATGCCATTTTCCAACTCATGGTACAAATAATAATCGTGCCACCAATAATGATAATAAACTGGCGTAAAAACTCGGCAATGCTAGTTGTAAAGGTTTCAGATATTTGAATAATATCAGCAGCTATACGGGAGTTTAACTCGGCTACTTGCCTGTTAGAGAAAAAACTCATGGGCATTTGAATTAACTTTTGATAAGCTGCCTGTCGAACAGATGCCAGCATGTGCTCGGTAAAACTGGTAAAGGTTACTACTCTGAAAAAAGAGAATATAGCCTGAAAGAAGAACAAAATAAGTAATTTCTTACCTATATCAAGAGCCGCATCCAGCTTAAAATCTTTGGTAATATTCTCACCACTACTACCTACCAAGCCCATTAAATTACCAATTAACTTAGGAAATGTAAGTGCTGTATAGACAGTACCTGCTAAAAATATTAATCCTAAAAAGAACTTCCATTTATGTTTGCCAACGAAACTAAAAAGCCTTAGTGATTTTTTAAAGTTGTGCAGCGATAACTTTGCTTTAGGTATATCGTCTGATTCATTCGGTTTAGCACCAAACCTTCCTCCTCTTTTTGCCATGGCACAAAACTATGGAAACTATTTTTTCTCTGCAAGTTTCCTTTCGATAATATATTGGAGGCTAATGAAAATTCTTTTGCCTGAATACCTCAGAAAGGATGATGGAAGTGGCAACTGCAGCATTTAAAGACTCGGTTGTACCTCCTTTAGCCTGTGGAATGGTGATTTGCTTACTGAGCAGTTTTATATTTTCAATGCTAATGCCATGTGATTCGCTGCCAATAACCAACATACATTTTTCAGAAAAAGAAATAGTGTAAATAGTATCTCCTGCAAGTGTAGCGCCGAAAGTTTTAGCGTCTAATAATTTACAGGCATCTAACAAACTCATCGTGTAAAAATTTATTCTCGCCAAAGAACCCATGGTGCTTTGTACTACTTTTGGATTAAAGACTTCCGCACAATCATCCGATAAAAAGATTTGTTTCAATCCGAACCAGTTAGCCATCCTGATAATGGTGCCCATATTCCCAGGGTCTGATATACCATCTAAATACAAACACAAATCAGTATGTTTATCTATGTTCTTTTCCAAATAAGTGGGTTGTTGACAAATTGCAATCACCTCGTTCGGGGTTTGCAATATGCTAATGCGACTAAGCTCTGCTTCTGTAACAACAAAATAACTACAACCTTTCTTCTTTAATATTAAAAGATTTCTATCTACCCAATTTTGCAACCCGTATATTTCTGTTATTTTTAGCGATGAATGCAAAAACTCATCCACAACTTTTGGTCCTTCGGCAATAAACAAATTCAGATCTTTTCTAAACTTTTTTTGGTGAAGAGTTCTTATATCTTTAATCTGATTTTTGCTAATCATAAGGTGTTTGCGCTTAATTTCGCACAAAAGTGATAAACGGGTACAAAATACTAAAAAAACAGATATTACTGTTTAGTGCAACTTGTTTTGCACTCCTCCTTTTTTCCTGTAAAACAACCAATAAGCTTAAAGACGGAGAGTATCTGCTGGATGAAAACAACATTATAAATAACAAAACAGAAGTAGCAACCGATGATATTAAACCCTTTTTAAAACAACAACCTAACCGATATTTAATAAATTTTAGTAGACTAAACATAAAATGGTTCCCTTACTATCTATGGCTATACAATACTGTAGACAGGACTAAAATGCAAGAAGTAAAAGATGCTCGCGATAAAAAATATGACAAGATAAATGCGCACCGCACTTTAACTAATGCAAACAAAAACAAGAAAAGAGAAGCTAAAGGTAAGCCACCCGTTCCTCTTAAGTTAAAGGATAAATCAGCATTAACATGGCGCGAAAGTTGGGTTCAAAATGGAGAACCTGCCGCTATATTAGATTCATCGCAGATTAAATTAAGTGAAGAGCAAATAAAAAAATTTCTTTATACTAAAGGCTACTTCGTTGCTAAAGTAAAAGATAGCGTTGTAGTTAATAAAAGTAAAAAGAAAGCTACCGTTTATTACAAGTTAAATGCAGGTGCACCTTATCAGATAAAAAATATAAAATACATGGTTGAAGACCCCACGCTTGAATATTTTATTACACAAGATACCTTACATAGTTTACTGCAACGAGGTATGCGCTATGATGTGGATATTTTGACAAAGGAGCGCGATAGAATTTCTAAGCACCAGCGCAATGAAGGGTATTATAAATTCGGCCCGGAGTATATCTTTTTTCTGGTTGACACCAATCTTGCCGGAGATTATGTAAATATTGAAGTGGATATAAAAGGGTTCGCGTATCACCCCGATACGAAGCAGGATACTACCTTATATACAAACCATACCCGTTATCACATTAATAATATTTTTATTGTTACCGACTATGATATTTTTAATAGAAATAAGTTATATAGTGATACTGCAATGTATGATGATCTTACATTTCTGTATAACAAAAAATTATTATTCAGAATGAAAGATATAAACAGCAAAATATTCTTCTACAAGGGGGAGCTATTTAATAACGATAGAGTTGAAGAAACCTACACCCGCCTTACATCTATGAAAGCATTTAAAAGTATAACAGTAAGTTTTAAAGAGGATGAGAAGAAGAAAGATTATATAAATAGTTATGTTTTAATGTCACCAGCCTTTAAACAAAATTTCTCCATAGCAACAGATGGCACCAATACATCAGGTAACTTGGGTATTGAGGCAAGTGTAGTATATCAAAATAGAAATATTTTTCGAGGCTCTGAGCTGCTTGAGATAAAATTAAAAGGAGGGATAATTGCACAGAAAAACTTTGATATAGAGAATACTACCCAAAATTCAGCATTAAACATACCCTTCTTAAAAGCCTTTAATACGGTTCAATTTGGTCCTGAGGTAAATTTAAATTTCCCTAAGCCTTTGTTTCCTTTTACGCTGATTCACTTCTCATCAAAAGCTGCACCTAAAACAATTTTATCTTCTTCCTTTAACTTTCAGCAAAACAGTTTATACGCACGCGCCTTAACCAGCATAAGCTATGGCTTGCAGTTTAACGGAAAGAAGTTTATAAAACATAGTATAGTCCCTTTGGAGGTAAACTTAATTAAAGCATACTTAAGTGCTCCTTTTGCAGCACAATTAGTTACTGATAGTAACTTGTATTTAACCACTAGTTTTAAAAGTCACATGACGACCGTATCTCGTTATACCTTTATATACAACAACCAGCTTAACACACAAGCTGCACTATATAAAACATCTTCTTTCTTTAAATTTGACATAGAATCATCAGGAAATATTTTACGGAGTGCATTTGATTTAACAAAACAAACTAAAGATTCTATAGGAAGTTATCGAATTTTAAATGTGCCCTTTGCGCAGTTTTTGCGCGCCGATATAGATTACCGCGTATATAAAACCGTTAAGAAACTTGGGCGTTTTGTTTATCGGGTCTTTGGTGGAATGGGCTACGCACTAAAAAACTTACCAGCACTACCATATGAGAAAAGTTTTTATGGAGGAGGTCCTAACGATATACGGGCATGGCAGGCGCGTAGTTTAGGCGAAGGTGGTTATAACCAAGCACATGATAAATCTTATGATAAAATTGGCGATATACAACTGGAGATGAATTTTGAATATCGTTTTAAAATTTACAAATTTTTTAACGGAGCATACTTTATTGATGCAGGAAATGTTTGGATGAGGCAAAAACAAGCTGACAGACCTCTTGCAGATTTTGCCTTTAACAGGTTTTATAAAGAAATTGCAGTTGGTACAGGGCTTGGTTTGCGAGCTGATTTTGGCTTCTTCATTGTGCGGTTAGACGGCGCAATAAAGGTATTTGACCCTGCTAACCCAGTAAGTAACAGGTTTGTTTTATGGGGAGAAAACGAAATACCATTTGGGTTTAGCCAGTTATTTGTACTGAACTTCGGTATAGGATATCCATTTTAAAACGAGTTTACTCCAAACTTTGTTTCTGCTTTCTATACGTATAGAACATAATAAATGCTCCACCTAAAACAAAAGGAATACTAAGCCATTGTCCCATATCAAGAGCTAATCCTTTTTCCCAATCAACCTGAGCTTCTTTTAAATATTCCATAAAGAAACGGGAAATAAATAGCAGAACGCAGAATAAACCAAACATAAAACCCTGTGGTAAAATAGTGCGTTTGTATTTCCATAGGTAAAACATCAATGCACACAAAACCACACAATAAATAGCCTCATATAATTGAGATGGATGTCTTGCAGGAATATCATATCCGGGATGGAATTGAAGCATTTGTGCATCTTCTTCACAACGTAAAAATTTAAAGCCCCAAGGCAAGGTAGTTGGCTTACCTACAATTTCAGAATTCATTAAATTTCCTGTACGAATAAATACAGCTGATAAGGGAACTACAATAACTATCCTATCAAATAACCACCAAATGCCTTCACCAGTCTTTCTGCAATAAAGTAACATAGCTGTTATAATACCAATAGCAGCACCATGACTGGCTAAACCGCCTTCCCATATTTTTAAAATCTCTAATGGGTGGTACAAATAATAATCGGGAGAGTAAAACAAACAATGTCCTAAACGTGCGCCAATAACCGTTCCGGCAATAATGTAAATAGTTAGTATATCTAAGTACTTTGCAGGGCGTTGTTCGGTTTTAAAAACATAACCCATTACATACTGACTCCCTAAAAAAGCGCAGGCAAACAATAATCCGTACCAACGCACTGGCCAGTTAATAACAGGAATGGTAAACATCTCAGGGCTGGCATTCCAAACAATAAAGAGTAAGTGTTGCATCATAAAAAAGTGTTCAAAAGTAAACAAAACTTACAGGTTTAATAGTGTTTTATAATTTAATTTAGATGCATGATCAACGTTGCTTTATTTGCTTCTGGCGAGGGTACTAATGCCGAGAATCTGATACATTATTTTTCTGCAAGCAAAGAAGTAAAGATAAAATTAGTGGTAACAAACAATGCAGATGCAGGTATTGTTAAGCGCGCTGAACTTCACAAAAAGAACATTCAAATCATATCCAAACAGGCTCTTACTAATTACACAGAACAGATTATAGATTTTCTACAAACCGAGAAAGTAGATTTAATCGTACTCGCAGGTTTCCTGCTTAAAATCCCGGAGAAACTTATACAGGCATTTCCCAACCGCATTATAAATATTCATCCTGCATTGCTACCCAAATATGGAGGAAAAGGCATGTATGGCAGACATGTGCATGAGGCAGTTATAAAAGCCAAAGAAAAAGAAAGCGGTATTACGGTGCATTATGTAAACGAAGAGTACGATAAAGGTGCCACCATATTGCAGGAGTTATGCAAAGTTGATGAGCATGAAACAATTGAAACATTAGAAGAGAAGATACGTACTTTAGAACATTTCTATTTCCCGAAAGCAGTTGAGAAGGTAATTGAAGAATTGCGAAGCACTCAGCGAAACCAATGAGAAATAAAAATAATGAGCTAACTAAAAGTTAAACATTAAACCTATGGCACGTTTCCCTTCCATCAAATCATTAGTAAGTGAGAGTTCGTTTACGTTAAAACGCTTTCCCTTATGCCTCTTAAGCGCTATTATAGGTAGTGCTGCCGGTATTTATTTAGTAGAAACAAACTATAATCAGGCCAATGCTCAAAAAAATGCTGGCTACTTAATGATGGTGTGTTCTTTAGGTTTAACCTTGTTCTTCTCTATAAGTTTATATGCCGAAAGAAAGAAGTTTACTAAAAGCAAAACCATTCTGATAAATGCTATTGCCTTAATCCTATTCATTGCCTATTACTTCTTTCTGCGTTACCGGGCTAACAGTATGGAGTACGTGCGCTACGCACTTGTTAATATTGCATTTCATTTATTTGCCTCCTTTGCTGCCTATACAGACAGGCAAAACTTAAAGGGCTTTTGGCAGTTTAACAAAGTTTTGTTCTTGCGTTTGTTCTTTGCTGTTATTTATAGTGGCACTTTGTACTTAGGTATTTGTTTGGCGCTTCTTGCTATCGACCAGTTATTTAATGCGCATATCAACGGGAAGAATTATATGCGTTTATGGATTGTCATTGCAGGGGGTGTTTAACACCTGGTTCTTTCTGGCGGGTGTGCCTAAAAACTTAGAAGAGTTAGATGAAAGTGATGATTACCCCAAAGGCTTAAAAATATTTACCCAATATGTTTTGCTGCCATTAGTGCTGCATCGTCAAAACTCCGCGCTGCAATGCTAAAACTTCACGCTGCAACAAACAAATTCAATGCTGCAACATCAAAACTTTGCGCTGCAACCTTAAAACTTCGCGCTGCAACGCTAAAACTCCGCGCTGCATCGCATAAAGTAACCTCTCATTACTTTTAACTTATAAATTATAACTTATAACTACCTTTGTTTCGTATGGCAAAAAAGAATAAAAATCAAAACAACCAATATACGGCACTGGTACTGGATGTATTAAAACACAACGAAAGCAAGTTGCTTAACTACCGGCAGATAGCTACCATGTTGGAAATTACAGAAGAGTCGGAACGCCTGCATGTAATAGAAGCGCTGGAAGAATTGCGTATAAGGAATTTACTTATCGAGAAAGAACCCGGCAAATTTCAATACAAATCGCCTGAAACCTATGTAAACGGTATTATAGATTTTACCTCGTCGGGTATGGCGTATGTGGTTACCTCACCTACCGAAAATGATATTCAGATACAGAAAGGCAAAACCAAAGATGCCTTGCAGGGCGATACGGTTAAGGTTTTGATTACCGATAACTACAAAGGGAAGCGCGAAGGAGTTGTGGCACAGGTGGTGCAGCGCAAGCGTACCGACTTTGTGGGCACGGCACAGGTAAACGGAAAGAATTGTTTTGTGGTACCCGATAGCCATAAAATACATATTGATTTTTTTATTCCTCTCAACAAAATGAAGGGGCTTAAGCACGGACAAAAGGCTTTGGTAAAGCTTGTTAGCTGGAACCCTGCCGAGCCTAACCCTGTTGCCGAAGTGGCTGAAGTACTGGGTTACCCTGGTTCTCATACTACCGAGATGCACGCTATTATGGCCGAGTATGGCTTGCCTGCGCATTTCCCTGAAGAAGTGGAAGCAGCCGCCAAGGGCATTCCTACTAACATAACCGAAGAAGAAATAAGCAAGCGCAGGGATTTTAGAAAGGTTACCACCTTTACTATTGACCCGCACGATGCCAAAGATTTTGATGATGCACTTTCTTTTAAAAAATTAGAGAACGGAAATATAGAAGTGGGCGTGCATATTGCTGATGTTACGCATTATGTAAAACCACATGATATTATTGATGAAGAAGGCTTGGAGCGTGCCACATCGGTTTATCTAGTAGACAGGGTAATACCAATGTTGCCCGAAGTGCTTAGTAATTTTGTTTGTTCGCTTCGTCCGCACGAAGAAAAACTTTGTTTCTCGGCTGTGTTTGAAATGGATGAACATGCCAATGTGGTAAAGGAATGGTTTGGTAAGACTATTATTTATTCTGACAGAAGATTCTCTTACGAAGAAGTGCAGGAAGTAATTGAAACCGGCAAAGGAGATTACAAAGAAGAAATATTTGCTTTAGATAAACTGGCTAAAAAACTGCGTGCAGAGCGCACTAAAAATGGTTCTATCTTTTTTGATAAAGAAGAAGTAAAGTTTACCTTAGATAAAGACGGGGTGCCAACGGGCGTTTATTTTAAAGTGCAAAAAGATGCGCATAAACTGATTGAAGATTTTATGTTGCTTGCCAACAAGCATGTGGCAACTGTGTTAAGCAAAGCCATGCCTAAAAACAGAGAGAAACAAAACCCTAAGACTGCCAAGGCGGTTGTTTACCGTGTGCATGATACTCCGTCCAGTGATAAGCTAACCGACCTGAACAATTTTGTAAATAAGTTTGGTTACTCATTAAATGTGCAGAGTAAACAAACCACTACACAATCTATTAATAAATTGTTGGTAGATGTAAAAGGTAAACCAGAAGCAGGAACCATTGAAATACTTGCCATACGCTCTATGCCCAAAGCCATTTATACTATAGAGAATATTGGTCATTATGGGTTGGGCTTTGATTATTATACGCACTTCACTTCACCTATCCGTCGTTATCCCGATATGATGGTACATCGTTTATTAGAGGCTTATCTTAACCACACTTCATACAGCAATGCCGAAGAACTGGAAACCTATAGCAAACATTCTTCTGCACGCGAGAAACTGGCTGCGGAGGCAGAGCGCGCTTCTATTAAATACAAACAGGTTGAGTTTTTAAAGGATAAAGTAGGGCATGTTTTTGAAGCAATCATTTCGGGTGTTACCGAGTGGGGTTTGTATGCCGAGATTGTGGAGAACAAATGCGAAGGACTTATACGCGCCCGCGATATGAAGGATGATTTTTATGCTTATGATGAAGATAACTATTGCTATGTAGGCAAAAGAACCAAAAAGGTATTTGCCCTTGGCGATAAAGTGCTGATTGAGATTAAGACTGCTGATATGATTAAAAAGCAGTTAGACTTTTTGTTGGTAGATACCATTGAGCAAAACGCATCGCAGCACAACCGTATAGAAAAACATGAGGCTAGTGGTTGTGGCAGAAATCCTAACAAACGTAATAAGCAAAAAACCCAAAAGCATAAAGGGAGGAGGAGGTAATTTACCTAACAATAACCAATCTCTTATTTACCACACCGTCATTGCTACTTTGCAGGCTTATATTATAAACACCTTCGTTTAAACTGCTGGCATCGATACTTGTTTTGTCGGTTACAGTTTGACTTAATACAAGTTTGCCATTAACATCATAAACCTGCAAGGTTTTTGTTGTTATGTTATTTGTTTCAATAACAAAATTACCATTGTTGGGGTTGGGGTAAATAGAAATAGTAGAACTGATGTCCGATATTTGAGAGATACCTGTAGGGTTGAATATTACATTTACATAAACCATAGTACTTAGTGTACTATTATGCCCTAATCGATATAAAGTATCGTTCTGGCAATAAACAGTAGAATCTCCGCAGGCTGAAAAAACCGTTACACAAATATTATACCAGTTTGGAGAAGAATAAATATGAGTGGGGTAAAGACCTGTAGTAGAAGTTCCATCCCCCCAATTCCAAATGGCTGATGATACCTGCGATGAATAAAAAGGATAAACATCCCAGGTATGAGGCATTGTATCCTGGTATAAAGAATAACTTACTACAGGGGTACATGAGTTTGTATTAACTATGGTAATAACCTGAGAGCTATTGCAGTAATACCCCGCAGAATCCTGTATTTGAAACGTTACTGTATAAGTACCATTGCTAACATACGTAAATGTAGGATTTGGCAAAGTAGATGTACTGAAAATTGGGTCTCCAAAAGACCAATTATAAGATAAGCCACCTGAAGTATTTGTAAAACTTACCTCTCCATCAGCACCTAACGTATAGGTAAAGGCTGAATCACAAGTAGGTAAAGGCGAGCCATTGGTTATGGTAATAACCTGCGTACTATCACAATAAAACCCTACAGAATCTTGCAATTGAAGGGTAACATAATACGTACCATTATACACATAATTAAAAGTTGGGTTTGGTATAGTGTCTGAACTACCAATAGCATTACCAAACGACCAATAGTAACTTAAACCACTTCCTAAACTTGTGAAACTTACCTGAGCATTAGTTCCTATGGTGTAACTAAAACTTGAATTGCACACAGGTGGAGTTAACCCATTTATTATGGTAATAACCTGACTGGTACTGCAATTATACCCTGAAGAATCCACTATTTGGAATATAACGTTATATGTTCCATTATAAACATAATTAAAAATAGGGTTTGGCAAAGTAGATGAACTACCAAGAGGGTCTCCAAAAGCCCAGCTGTAAGATAAGCCACCCGCTGCATTAGTAAAACTAACCTGAGCATTAGCCCCTAAAGTATAAGTGAAATTTGCATTACAACTATTATTTATCGTTATTGGAATACTAATAGAATCAACACAAGGACCATAAGGATAACTTAAAGAATCCAAAGTTTTAGTTACCGTTAAACTAACATTATAAACCCCATTACTTGTATATGTATAAACAGTATCTGCATTTTGATTATAATACCCATAAATAGTACCGTCGCCAAAATTCCATGTATAATAAGTAGACGTAGTGTTTGTTCCTGTTGAAGTACTGGCAAAGGAAACTTCTCCATTTGCTCCCAATGTATAGGTATAATTGGCACTTAACCCGGTACAGGGAGAAGGTGCTGCATTGGTAATGGTGATAGTTTGGGTGGAAGATATAGAACAATTATCCAAAGTGTTAGAAGCATTTAAAGTAACAACATAAGTATCATTATATAAGAAGGTAATAGTATCCGTTCCAGTGGACCAGCTATAGCTTGTATTATTGAAAGTATCAACAGGCGAAGTATTGGTAAAAGTTACAAAACCTGCACTTCCTATTGCATAAGTAAAACTAGCAACACAAGGAGGAGGATTTATACCGCCACTTACAGTAATTAGTTGGCTACTGGAATCGTAGCAAGTTCCTGTAGAATCAAATACATTTAGGGTAACCGTATAAGTTCCATTGTATAAGGAACTAAAAATGGTTGATGAACCGTATGATGTATAAGTTGTATTTGATAGATTCCAATAATAGTCAGTATTAGATGAAATTCCGGTAGAAGTACTGGTAGCACTTATACTTGAATCGGTTGTGGTATACGTAAAGCTTGCATTAATACTGCATTGGGCAGACAATGTTTTATTTAATCCTAAGAAAAGAACTAAGGCACTAAGTATTTTAATAGTAGTTGTTTTCATGGGGTTTGTATTTAGGTTTAATCAAATATAATAAATTAACCTCACTTTACCTAAACATCTTTTCTAACGGTCGGTTTTAACACTTAAACGGTCAATTCATCAAAAAAGTCTCTCTTAATATGAGTTCTTTGCACCTAAAAGTGATTATCTGACTCATCGTCTTGACTATTGCTTTCATATTCATCGCTATCTGACTCATCTTCATGATTATTGCTCTTACCTTCATTACAATCGCTCTTATCTTCATGTTTATTGCTCTTATTATCATGATTAGCTGACTTGTTATCGTGCTTATTGCTCTCATGTTTATCATTATCTGTCTTATCTTTATGATTATCTGACTCAACATCATGATTACTGCTCTCATTGTCATGACAATTGCTCTTATAGTCATCTATATGAGAGCAATAATCACTTTTATTGCTCAATAATTAATCTTGAAATGACAGGTATTATAAACCACGTTCCTTATCTAAATAAGATTGTACCAAATCTATAGCATTATCAAGCACATCGCTAAGGGCACATATATAACAACCTGGTTTAGCCAGTGATAGTGCATGCCTTAAGGCTTCTATCTCTTTAGGTATATACTCGTATGATTGATTAGGCTTGGTTTCTTTTATACCTTCTACCAACAAGCGTACTATATCATCCGCTTCGCGCCCACGTAAAAACTTATCCTGACGAATAATGATATGATCAAACATCTCTGCGGATATTCTTCCCATATCTCGTATGTCCTCATCACGCCTGTCGCCGGTGCCTGTTATAATACCAATCTTATACGGAGATTCTATGGTTGCCATAAACTCTTTAATACCCCTGAAACCATCAGCATTATGGGCAAAGTCTATCATTACTTTATATTCCTTAAAATCAAAAATATTCATCCTGCCCGGTGTTTGTGCGGCAGAAGGAATAAAAGTTTCCAAACTTACTTTTATATCTTCGATAGTAAAACCATATACATAAGATGCAAGGGTGGCAGCCAGTACGTTATATATCATAAAGGTTACTCTGCCGCCAAAGGTTAAGGGTATAGTAGTTACTTTCTCAACTCTAAACTTCCATTCTCCCTTTTTGATAGTGATATAGCCATTCTCATAAATAGCGGCAATGCCTCCTTTTTTGCAATGCTCGCGTATTACTTTATTGTTTTCATCCAGACTAAAATAAGCAATGTTGCAATCAACCATTTTAGATATGCCTACACAATATTCGTTATCGGCATTAAGCACCACATAGCCATCGCGTTTCACGCTTTTTGCTACTACGCCTTTCACGTTAGCCATGTCTTTCAATGTATTTATGTCTGATAAACCCATGTGGTCTTCCTGAATGTTGGTTACCACAGCCACATCGCATTTACCAAAACCTAAGCCCGCACGCAAAATACCGCCACGTGCGGTTTCTAATACAGCAAATTCAACGGTAGGGTCTTTTAAAATAAACTCGGCACTAACCGGACCTGTAGTATCTCCTTTAGTAAGCATAGAGTTCTGCACATATATACCATCAGATGTGGTAAAACCCACACGGTAACCATTGTTTTTAACGATGTGTGCTATTAAACGGGTTGTTGTTGTTTTACCATTTGTACCCGTTATAGCAATGATGGGTATACGGCAATTCTTTCCGGGAGGGTATAACATATCCAACACGGGTGCTGCTACGTTGCGCGGCAAACCCTTTGCAGGAGCTAAGTGCATACGGAAACCGGGAGCAGCATTTACCTCTAATACCACACCGCCTCCTGCCACCATGAAGGGGACACTGCCACTGCAGGAGGAATCGA
>CAJCJB010000010.1 GCA_903970545.1 Candidatus Saccharimonadota bacterium
AAGCAACTATTAGCGACATCAAAAAAATGTTCCCAAGAACCATACACGCCGTTACTTTAAATGGATTCTTGGTTAAACTGATTTTATTCGTGTTTGCTCTTCAAATTAGCAAACTCACTAACTAGCAACTTAAATTAATTATTCTATTTATTTTTTTACAATAATAAATTCGGTACGTCTGTTTTTTTGGTGTTCGGCTTCAGAGCAGGTAGAAACAACATCACCGTCGCAGGCACAGCCGTTTACTAAATTTGTTTTGCCATAGCCTTTGCCATAAATACGTTCAGGGTTTGTAATTCTTGATTTGATATACCAGGCCGAAACTTTAGCTCTTTTATCAGATAATATCTGATTATACTCTTTGGTTTCTCTGCAATCGGTATAAGAACGCAATTCAATAACCATCGTTGGGTATTCATTCAGTACCTGCACAATTTTTGTCAACTCAGCTACCGCATCCTGGCGGATATTGTATTTATCCAAATCAAAATAAATAGGCTGGTCGGTTACCGAAGGATCGAACTTTACTATTTTAGCCAAATCAGCTCCTACTTCTACTTTTTTAGCAATGTGCTCTTCTCTGGTAAGCAATATAACATCGGCTCTTACAATAAATTCTTTACCAAAGGTATTAGCAATGGTATCTCCTTCAATGTATTTTTCTTTTTTACCGCTTAGTTTATAGTTCTTATTCGATTCAACTAAAAAGGTATAGGCACCGTTTGTTTTAGTAGTAAGGGTATCCATCACACTATCTTTATCCGTACGTAAGGTAATGAAGGTTTTAGCCAGTTGGTTTCCTTCTTTATCTTTTGCAATACCTTTTAGTTGCTTGCCTATGTCTAAACCTTTTAATATGCCAACGGCATAAATATCATCATCTCCGCTGCCACCAGTTCTGTTGGAAGAGAAATAACCTTTGCTTAACTTATCATCTGTTATCATGGCAAAATCATCATAAGGTGTATTTAAAGGAGCCCCTGCATTATATACATGGCCAACTTTTGCATCTTTAACCATGCAAATAAAAATATCGAGGCCACCTAAACCAAAACGTCCGTTGGATGCAAAAAACAATACGCCATTATTCTCTTCGTAAAAGGGGAACATTTCATCGCCTTCTGTATTTATTTTGTTGCCTAAGTTTTCGGGTTTTGTCCATTCTCCTTTTTCGTTTTTTGTAGTCCGGTAAATATCTGCTCCTCCATAACCGCCGGGCATATCACTTGTAAAATACATGGTGTTTCCGTTAGCTGATAAACAAGGGTGCCCAACCGAATAGTCTTTATTATTAAGATAAAAAGCTTCGGGTTTAGACCATTTACCCTCTTTATACGTGCGGAAATATATTTCAAGATTTACAATACGGTCTTTTCTTTTAAGCTCGCCATTGTTTCTGGTAAACGCCATGTAAGCAGCATCTTTACTAAAACTGGCAGGGCCATCGTTCATTTTATAATCTAAACTCTTATCAAATATTGACGGGGTTTTCATTTGCCCCTGCTCTACTTGAGATACATACATTTTTAAATAAGGCTTCCCGTTCCAATTAGATTTCTTTTGAATCATTTTACCTCCACCTCTGCTTGCCGTAAAAACAATTTCATTCTTGTAATAAGACGTACCAAAATCTTCGGCATCGGTATTAAAATTCAAATGTTCTATACTGTATTTGCCATCGTCTTTTCGTAAATCGGGTAACGTAGCTTTATTGGCTATATAATCTTTAGCACGTAAATCAGTTGGCTTCAGCGCTATAAACTTATTCATATACGTGTCTGCCTCTGCATATTTGCTGTTGTCTTTTAATATCATGGCATAATTGTAATAATCCTCAGGTAATGTTCCTCCTGATGTGTTTACCAGTTTTGCATAAGCTATCTCAGACAGGCTATCTTTATTCTCGCTTTGATAGCTTTTAGCCAGCTTGCGCTGCCCATCTACAGTCAAATGCTTTGCTTCGGTATAACAATCAATGGCTTTATTAAAAGAGTAGGTAAAATAATATTTATCTCCTCTTTTTTCTTTGTTCGATTTTTCCTGTGCAATACCATTAACGGATAACCCGATAAATACAATAGCCGGAATAAATAATGTTTTCATTTTTTAGTTTTTATGTGTGGTTAAAAATATCTTGGAGTGTGGACTTGTTTTTTATCAAAGCGCAGGAAATCATATCGTAATATTATTTCATGACTTCCCATATTATACAAAGGTGTTTTCAATCCATAAGAAAAATCGTATGAGTAACCTAAGTAAAACTGAGGCGTAACATAAAACCCTACTAAAGCTCCAACGGCATCGCCTGTGCGATACATAGCACCAAGCAATAATCGTTTCATGATTATAAAAGATGCTGTAAGATCTACTTCTACAGGAGCCGCAGCAGTTACCTTAACCAAAGTGGTAGGTTTAAAAGCTACATCATCACCTAAATTAAATACTGCACCGGCAATTAAATAATAACTTCTCTGCTCCTGACCAATTAGGGCAACCCCGTTAGCCTGAGTTATTGAGGAGTAATTGTTTTGCAATAAATTAGAACTTGAAACACCTGCATAAAAATGCTCTCTGTAATAATATGCACCAAAACCAATATTAGGAGTAATATGATTATTGATATTATTTTGAAAAGTCGGATCGCTTTGTTGGTTTAACTGAAGTGCACTCAGGTTTGCCTGAAATATATTGATGCCCGCACTTAAACCAAGAGCTAAAGTTGATTTTTTAGACAGATTCATTCTGTATGCAAAGTCCCCCACAATGGATGAATTATTTATCGGCCCAATCTTATCATTGGAAATGGCCAAGCCTAAACCAATGTGTTGATTTTGCAAAGGCGCATGCATAGTTATTGTTTGATTGACTGGTGCGCCTTTAAAGTCAACCCATTGCGAGCGGTAGAGTGCGGTTACTGTTAAGGCATCTCGGCTTCCGGCATAGGCCGGGTTAACTATTAAGGTATTATCCATATAGTGGGTGTACATGGGGTCTTGCTGTGCCTGCAAGGTTAGCCCTCCTATGCTTGAACCGATTATGAATGTGATGGTTTTAAGTGTTTTCATTTTTTTTGTTTTATTTTTATGAGTGCTTTTTGTTTTACTGTTTTATCTGTTTAAATAAATAGTTCCTTTATAGATATCTGAACCGTTGCCCAAATCAAGTATGTAGAAGTAGGTGCCAACGGGCAGGTCATCTCCTCCAACTCTTACGCCTTTTGTGGATTTACCATCCCAGGTACTTTGATATGGTTTTGCTGTAAACACTTCGTCACCCCAACGATTAAAGATTGTAAATGTGTTTAGCGGATAATACTCAATGCCTCTGATGACAAACAAATCGTTTATATTGTCACCGTTTGGAGAGAAGCCCTGTGGGATAAAGAAATCTGTTGGATAGGTTATGATGGTTGAAATATTGTTAACCGCATTGGTATCTATCCCACTACCCTGTATAACTGCTGTGTTAGCGTAGTTTCCTGCGGCAAGTACTTTTACTGTTACCGTTAGTACAGCAGAAGCTCCGTCATTAAGATTACCTATTGTCCAGATTCCGGTTGATGAGTTGTAAGAACCCATAGTTGCTGTAGATGAAACATAACTGTATCCGTTTTGTAAGGTATCGCCAACTATAACTCCCGTTGCGTTGTTAGGACCAAGGTTAGTAGCTGTTATGGTAAATACTACTGTATTACCAATTAGCGGATACGCATTGTTTACTGTTTTAACCACACTTAAATCGGAGTTGTTAACTATGGCACAATTAGTAACTATAGTAGTAACCGTTGAAGGAGCAGAACTACAAACACCGATTGAAACAGTCAATGAATAAGTACCGGCTTCGATTAATGTAGCAGGCGAAAGGCTTGGATTCTGATTGGTAGAAGTAAAGCTGTTTGGACCCGTCCAGTTATAAGTTGCACCGATTATAGTTGGTGTGCTTAAATTAAGTGCGCTTCCTGTACAAACCGGAGAATTACTGCTTGGAACTGCTGCAATAGGCAATGTATTTACAGTAACGGTTATGGTTGCTGTATTAGAACAATTATTTCCATTGGTACCGGTAACGGTATAGGTATTGGTAACTAAAGGAATAAAAACAATTCCGTTTGCTACTCCACCTGTCCATACATAAGATGTTGCTCCACCTCCTGTTAATGTAACCGAAGAACCTGCACACACAACTGTTGTGCTTGCATTAGCCGTAACGGTTGGTAAAGGGTTTACCTGTAAAGAAACTTTGATAGAAGAATCATTTGGTAAACAAGTGCCACTTATCATCACATTATAAAAAGAGGAAGTGTCTGATAAGTTAGCAGGGTTGATGGTAAGTGTTGCTGTAGTTACTCCTGAGAAATTTCCTCCGTTAACTAAGTTTACCATTCCGTTTCTCCACTGATAAATAACACCTGTTCCGGTTGTGGCTACTGAGAAATTTGCTGAACTACCTGTACACACTGTTTGACTAACAGGTTGCGTAGTAATACTTGGAGCGGTATTAATTTTTAAAGAAACTTTTATAGAAGTATCATTTGGTAAACAAGTTCCACTTACAACCACCTTATAAAAGGAGGAAGTGTCTGATAAATTTGCAGGGTTGATGTTAAGCGTTGCTGTGTTTACACCTGCATAATCTCCTCCGTTAACTAAGTTTACAGTTCCATTTTTCCATTGGTAAGTAATGCCTGTACCTGTTGCTGATACCGAAAAACTTACCGCACTACCTGTACATACTGTTTGACTGGCAGGTTGTGTTGTAATAGTTGGAGGTAAATTAATTTTTAAAGAAACCTTTATAGATGTATCCTGTAATAAACAAGTTCCGTTTATCACCACATTATAAAAAGAGGATGTATCAGAAATAGTTGCCGGATTAATAGTTAATGTTGCAGTAGTTGCACCTGAAATATTTCCTCCGTTAATTAAACTTACTGTTCCATTTTCCCACTGATACGTAAGACCTGTTCCTGATGTAGTAACAGAGAAGTTTACCGAGCTACCTGCACATACTGTTTGGCTGGCGGGTTGTATGGTAATAGTTGGCGTAGCAATAAGCATTAAGGAAACTTTTATAGAAGAATCCTTTGGTGCACATGTTCCGCTTATTAGTACATTATAAAAAGATGACGTGTCTGATAAATTTGCAGGGTTGATGGTAAGTGTTGCTGTATTTACTCCTGCAAAATTTCCACCGTTAACTAAGTTTACCATTCCGTTTCTCCACTGATAAATAATACCGGTACCTGTTGTGGCTACTGAAAAACTTGCTGTACTGCCCGCACATACTGTTTGACTGGCAGGTTGTGTGGTAATGCCCGGAGGTGTATTAATTTTTAAAGAAACTTTTATAGAAGTATCTTTTGGTGCACAACCTCCCGTAATAACCACATTATAAAAAGA
>CAJCJB010000011.1 GCA_903970545.1 Candidatus Saccharimonadota bacterium
GCAATGGTAGTATCTTCTGTCTCTCCACTGCGGTGACTCATTACCGAGGTATATCCATGTGTTTGTGCCATCTGCACAGCTTCAATGGTTTCAGTTAGCGTACCAATCTGGTTTACTTTTACAAGTATAGAATTGGCAACACCTTTGTTAATACCTTCCACTAAGCGATTTACATTGGTAACAAACAAATCATCGCCCACCAATTGTACCTCATCTCCAATCTTATCCGTTATAGCTTTCCAACCATCCCAATCATCTTCAGCAAAACCATCTTCAATAGAAATGATAGGATACTTCTTTGCCCAATCTGCCCAATAATCAACCATTTGAGCAGAGGTTAATTCATCACCTGTTGATTTTTTAAACTTATATGTTTTCTTTTCGGCATCATAAAACTCTGACGCTGCAGCATCCATAGCAATGTAAATATCTACACCTGGTTTATAACCTGCTGTTTCTATTGCCTGAATAACATATTTCAAGGCATCTTCATTTGATTTGATGTTAGGCGCAAAACCACCTTCATCGCCCACATTGGTCGATAAGCCTTGCTTTTTTAGTACTGCTTTTAAATGATGGAACACTTCAGTACCCATACGCAAAGCATCAGAGAAACTATTGGCACCAACAGGCATTACCATAAACTCCTGAAAATCTATTCCATTATCAGCATGTGCACCACCGTTTAAAATATTCATCATGGGGATAGGTAGCAGATTTGCGTTAACCCCACCTATATAACGAAACAAAGGTTGCTTAAGCTCTTCGGCAGCAGCTTTGGCTACAGCTAAAGAAACACCCAATATGGCATTTGCACCCAGATTAGATTTGTTTTCGGTACCATCCAACTCAAGCATTTTATTGTCAATACCATTCTGGTCGAAGATGTGTATACCTTTTAAATTCTCTAGTAATACAGTATTTACTTTTTCAATGGCTTTATAAACCGTTTTGCCTAAGTATTGTGTTTTGTCCCCATCACGAAGCTCTACCGCCTCATGCGAACCTGTTGAAGCACCGGATGGAACAGCTGCTCTGCCCATTGCTCCGCTATCGGTATATACATCTACTTCTATGGTGGGGTTACCGCGAGAATCAAGGATCTGACGGGCTGCAATATGAAAGATATATGACATAATTTAAAAGTTTACGGGCAAAGATACTGCAATTTTAAATTCGGTAACAAGCCTTTTTAACCCTTAAATTTGAACACAATTATGTTGCCCGACTCTCAATTACTCTTACAATTAGTAGAAATGAAAATGCCCTTCGGCAGATTTAAAGGAATGGTGTTGTGCGATTTACCCGTATCGTATTTGGAATGGTTTAATCGCAAAGGTTTTCCGAAAGGTAAATTAGGGATGCTTTTACAAACCATGCTCGAAATAAAAATGAATGGCTTGGATGATTTACTAAAACCCTTGAAGAAAAAATAAATTACATTTATAAAATGAAAGACTACAAGAATTATTATACAATACAAGGTCTGCCGGAAGAGGTTTATATAGCACTTACTAATCCTTTTACTATCGGTTTATGGACAGGTGAAGAAGGCGCGTTAATGAGCACTGAAGCAGGTAGTGAGTTTTCCATCATGGGTGACAGTATTGTTGGCAAGAACATAGAGTTTATAGAGAATAAAAAGATAGTGCAGCAATGGTATTTTGGTGAGGATGAAGAAACACCCTCAATTGTTACCTTAAAACTGCATAATCATAAAGAAGGAACTTCTGTGGAGTTAAATCACACCAACATTCCCGATGAAGCGTATACAGATATTGTAGATGGTTGGAATACCATTTACTTTAAGAGCCTGAGAGATTTCTTTTAATTTAGATGATAGAGGTATATACAGATGGTAGTTGTTATAATGGACGGCACGTAGGTTCCTGGGTAGCCATACTTTTTATTGAAGGAGGAAAGATTGTGCTGTCAGATTTGGAAACAGATGCCACCAACCATCGTATGGAGCTTACTGCGGTTATTAAAGCGATTGAATATGTAAGAGATAAACATCCGACTGCTACCACCGTTAAGATTATTTCAGACAGTCAATATGTAATTGGTTTAGCCCGCAGAAAAACGAAATTCCTTTTCACTGATTTCAAAACAAAAAAAGGAAACGAGATCAGGAATATAGATTTGGTAAAAAAATTACTGGAATTGCATGAAGTAATAGATGTAGAATATGTAAAAATAAAAGCGCATCAACAACCAACAAACGAGACTAATTATAATATTGAAGCAGATATCCTTGCCAGAAAAATATTGCGAGATTACTTTAAAGATGGGAATATTGTATGGCGAACAAAGTAATAGCTATAATTGGTAGCGGGCCAGCAGCATTGATGCTGGCTGCTACATTAGATGAAAAACTATTTGATGTAACCATTTACGAAAAGAATTTTGCCCCTAGCCGCAAGTTTTTAGTGGCAGGAGATGGCGGATTTAATCTTACTCATTCCGAAGAAATAGAACAATTTATAACTCGTTATACTCCACCATCTTTTTTAGAAAAAAGTATTCGCTCATTCACTAATGCCGATTTATGCAACTGGCTAAAACAAATAGGTATAGATACATATACCGGTACAAGCAAAAGAATATTTCCGGTAAAAGGTATAAAACCCATTGACGTATTAAATGCCATCTTAAATAAATTGAAAAACAAAAATGTTCAGATAAAAACAAAGCATGAGTGGAAAGGTTGGAATGATAAGAATGAACTTATCATACAACAAAACGATAAAGACACTTTTGTGAAAGCCGATATAGTTGTGTTTGCTTTGGGTGGGGCAA
This sequence comes from Candidatus Saccharimonadota bacterium, assembly GCA_903970545.1. Classification (GTDB taxonomy): domain Bacteria; phylum Bacteroidota; class Bacteroidia; order B-17B0; family Aurantibacillaceae; genus PALSA-968. The sequence goes on from CAJCJB010000011.1 coordinate 2,800, forward strand.
GCTGGGCTAAGACCGGTTCTGACGGAAGCTGGATAAGTTTGTTTAAAGAGAAATGTATTGAGATAGCCCCATTTCAGCCCTCTAACTGCGCGTATCAGATTAAATGGGATGAGAAGTTTTTAAAACAATCCGAAGGAAAGTCTATAAAGAACATTGCTATTACCAGCAATGGAGTAGAGAAAAAAGGAGAAGTAGTTATTACTAAGTTTGGCATAGAAGGCGGCGCTGTATATGGCTTAAGCCCACAGATAAGAAAGCAATTGAATGATACTATTTCTGCTACTATTTATATCGATTTAAAACCAAGTTTATATGTTGATACTATTAAAAGTAAGTTCGCTAATAAAGGAGATAAAACATTGACTACGATTTTAAAAGAAGATTTGAATTTAAGTCCGGTGCAGGTAACGCTATTAAAAAGCAGTTTAACCAAAGAAGAGTTTATTAATACAGATACACTT
>CAJCJB010000012.1 GCA_903970545.1 Candidatus Saccharimonadota bacterium
CAACCTTGTCTGCTTTACTTTTAGTCAGATTACTCCTTCATTTACTTAAAATAAAAGGCTACGTTTTAAACGAAGATTTAAGTAAACGCATTGCCATTGTGGGCGATGGAGATGAATACGAACGCGTAACAAGCCTATTAAAAGAAACATCCATAAACCTTGCTTTTACAGGTTTTATAACCATAGATGATAATACAATAGTTGCCAATCAATTAGGTACTATTAATCAACTGAATGAGATTATTGAAGTGCATCAGATACAGGAAATTATTTTCTGCTCTAAAAACATTTCATCTCAACAGATAATAAACTATATGTTGCAATTGGTTAGTGCCGAAGTTGATTTTAAAATTGCACCGCCCGAAAGCATCTCTATCATAGGTAGTAACAGCATTGATACAGCCGGAGATTTATATGTAATTGATTTTAATTCCGTATCAAAACCGCATAACAAACGCAACAAAAGAATTCTTGATTTTGGAATTTCAATTACACTTATTGCCTTTTTGCCTATTACAATTCTATTTCAGAAGAAGCCTTTACAGTTTATAGCTAACTTGTTTTTAGTATTAATAGGGTTTAAAACATGGGTAGGATATGAAGCCAATGCTGATCCTCGTTTGCCAAATATTAAGAAAGCTGTTTTATCTCCTCACCAAAATATAAATACTAATGATAAAGAGTATTTGAATAAGATAAACTTAGCATACGCTAAAAACTACAAAACAGAAAACGACTTAAAGATTCTATTTAGGAGTTTTAGAGAGTTAGGGAATTAAACTTTAAGCTTCTGCCCCGGTCTTAGAACCTTCTTTTGACTGATACCGTTCTTCTTGCAAATAGCGGCAATGGTAGTGTGGTTGCGCTTGGCAATTCTATCCAAAGTATCTCCGTTCTTTACAAGCACAACTTTACCCACAATACTTTTATGGTTTCGAGCAACGGGTGCAGCATGGCTTTTTGAACCTACCAGATGTGCATGAATACTTCTTAGGTCATATTTAGCACCAAAGTCTGATTTATAAATAACAAACGAGTTATTCTTTAATTCATTCTTTTGGTAATCAACCAAGTCTTCGGTGTCAATAGCCTTACCTAAGTAACGGATTTCAAAATGCAAATGACTACCATAAGAGTGTCCTGTGTTGCCTCCCAAGCCAATTTGCATACCATTAATAACCGTTTCTTCGGGTTGAACCAATATTTTAGAAAGATGTGCATACACTGTTTCTAACCCATTATTATGACGGATGATAACTACATTGCCATACCCGCCAATAAAGCGTGCAATACGAACTTTTCCGTCAAAAGCTGCTACAACCGTATCGCCGGTATGTAAACTAATATCTGTCCCGTAATGCGGACGGCGATGGCGCCAGCCAAACTCAGATGTAAGAATACCTTTATAAGGCACGGTAAAGCCGCAATTCCAATCGTCGGTTAAATAAATAGTGGCAGAGTCTCCCACAAATTGCTGCTCAAATAAATCGGGATGACAAGAAGCGGTATCCCACATGCCATACAAATCGTGCGAAGGAAACATCAGTAAAGAATCTACATCGTCATAAGCAATGGCACTCGTGTTTATGGTTTGGGTGCTATCCTCTTTTTTGCGCTTTTTATCATCGCCAAGCTTCTTGTTTTTATCGCCAATAGAGGCAAAAGCAAGCAAAGGCAAAATAAATGCTAGTAGAAATGTGATATGTAAAACGCTCTTTTTCACTCTATTTACAAAAATGAGATTTGCAAAAATATCTTATTAAACCATATATCCAAACAGTATTTTATTTTTTATAGGCTTTTTTACTAACCCCAGATGTTTGCTAAGCTATAAACCTATTAATTTTACTACACTTTTAATCAAAATGATTTAACTAATAAAAAAAGTTAATTTTTTTAAGATTTATAGCCAAAAATGAAATAAAATTATAAAATGATCTCTTTTAAGCCCTGCATTTATTTACATTTATCCTGCGATGGTTAGGGTGAACAAGGGAAGTTTTTTGTTTAAAATCTTTCGTAAGTTTACACCCTGAATGTTGCGTAAAAGTTTTGCCATATTTTTTCTTTGTGTGTACAGTCTGGTGGTTTTAAAACCCCTGTTTCCTTTGGTTGATTACGCACTTAATAAAGAATATATCTCAAAAAACCTGTGCGAAAACCGCAACAAGCCCAAAATGAATTGTAATGGGAAATGCCATTTGATGAAGCAATTAAAAAAGGCAACTGCCGATGTTCCTTCTGACGGGAATACAACTAAGGGTAACTCTAATCAGGAAGAAAATGTGGTGCATGTAGGCTCTGCGTTTCAATTCAAAATTCAAAATTCAAAATTCAAAATTGCTACTTGCTATCTGAATACGTTCAGTGATAAACTTCCTTCCAGTTATTTGAAGGATATCTTCCATCCACCACAGGCGTAGTTCCTTTTTGTCATTGCAAGGAAGCATGACGAGCAATCTCCTAATTAAAGGATTGCCGCAGTACGCTTCGCTTCGTTCGCAATGATAGGTATCTCCTTTTTCAATTAAATTTATTAAAACACAATGAAGAAAGTAAATATTCTTCTTTTGGTTGCTTTGCTGCAAATGTTTGTGGTAAGTTCAACCAAAGGACAAGACAGTACCTCATGCGACGGCTCTTGTTGTCGCAGACCTGATGACTTGGCTCCGGCAGGTATTATGGTTGACCATGTACACGAAAAAGGAAAGTTTGGTATTGCATACAGCTATATGAACATGGCTATGCAGGGCAACCAAAGTGGTACAAGCGCGGTTAGTAATACAGCAGTTTGGGCTAACTACACGGTGGCTCCTGATAAGATGAATATGCAAATGCACATGCTGATGCCTATGTATGGTATTACCAATCGCCTTACTGCCATGGCGATGATAAACTACAACATCAATACCATGAGCATGGATTTGCAACCGGGCGTAAACCCTGCTGATGTGCCGCCATGTTGCAGAGCTGCTGCCATTGCTAATGCAAACCAGCCTTCTAAAATGAAATCATCAGGCTTGGGAGATACTAAACTGTATTTGTTGTATAACCTGTTAGGTGCTTCGTGCAATCAGCGTTTGGTAATAGGTGCAGGCGTTAGTTTACCTACCGGAAGCATTGATGCGAAGGGTGCTACCAACACAGGGGCTAATTCTATACTGGCATATAATATGCAGTTGGGTACGGGTACTTACAATCTGTTGCCAAGCATAGTTTATGCTAAACAATTTAATCGCTTAAGCTTTGGGGTTGCTTTTCAAAGCAATATAAAGTTGGGGGTTAATGCCCATAACTATAGTTGGGGTAATGAATATAGTTTTAGTCCGTGGGCGGCTTATAAGGTGGCATCATGGGCAAGTATTTCTTTGCGTGCCGAAGGGTATTACATGGGTGCTTTGTATGCGTATGATGCGGCCATCAATCAAAATGCAAGCACCGACCCTACCGCCAATGTGTATAACTACGGAAGCAAGAAACTTATCAATGGCTTGGTGGGCATTAACTTATATGCACCTAAATCTTGTTTGAGAGGATTACATTTATTGGTAGAATGCGGCATGCCGGCATATCAAAACCTGCAAGGCAGACCTTTTCCTGCAACTGTAATACCTT
>CAJCJB010000013.1 GCA_903970545.1 Candidatus Saccharimonadota bacterium
AAGGCTGTCTTTACTTATAATAACACTTGTATTAGTAGTATTTGCATTTTGATTGATAAACAAATCATCATCACCTGAATTAATATGATAATGGGTAGAGAAGCCTTTGTTCTTAAAGAATAAATCTTTTTTGTAAGATAAATTTCTGCCCACACCCATGTAAGCCTTATTACTTAAGCCTAATGAAAGGTATTGCACGGCAATAGCAAACGTATCAAAACGTATCAGCTTATTTAAAAAAGATTTCTCTGCACGATATGGTCCGTAACCAATCACGATATCTTTTCCTGTTGTGTAACCCTGCATCATTTCACTAATCCAATGCTCATTATTCGGGTAACAATCTCCATCGGTAAACAAAAGATGCTCGTACTTGGCACCTTTAATGCCCACCATAATAGCAAACTTTTTCCCATGTTTATAATATTCGTCTTCTTGTATATTGATAGAACGAAGATTCGGAAAAATCTTAACATACTCGCGCAATACATCTTCGGTATTATCACTGCTGCAATCGTTTACTACAATTACTTCAAACACAGGATAATCTTGTGTTAAGAATTTAGGAAGGAATTCAGTTAAATTATCAGCTTCATTCTTAGCACATATAATGATAGATACAGGATACTTTTCTGTATTTGAAGGAGCCTTATCCGTTTTATAAAAAGCAAGTTTACCATACAGAAATAAATAAACCCTCATTTGATACAAGGCAACAAGTGCAAAGCAAACTACCACCCAAAAACCAACACTATGTATATCTACAACTGGCATTATGGCTGCGAAGTTACGCCGCATAGCCAACACTAATTGTTTTACCTTTGCAAAACATTAAACAAAGTAATTAACAATGCCCAAAGCGGTTATTTTTGATATGGATGGGGTGATTATAGACTCTGAACCCCTTTGGCGACGGGCTATGATACGTGTTTTTAATGCAAGCGGGCTGCCTTTTACTGATAATGATTGTCGTATTACAACCGGTATGCGCATAGACCAGGTTATTTCTTTCTGGAACAACAAAACACCCTTTACTAAAGATGAGGGACTTGTAAAAAATAATATCGAAGATCATCTCTGTGGGCTAATTGCTGCCGAAGGAAAGCCCATGAAAGGTTTGCAGCATGCACTTGATGTAATCGCAAAAGAAAATCTGATAATTTCCTTGGCAACTTCTTCTTCCAAAAAATTAATTGATTGTGTACTGAAAGTTTTAAAAATAGAAAGTTATTTCACCCACATACAATCTGCAGAGGATTTAAAATATGGTAAACCGCATCCTGAAGTGTTTTTGAAATGTACTGAAGCAATTAATGTAAACTCAAATGATTGCCTGGTAATAGAAGATTCTTTAAATGGCATTATCTCTGCAAAGGCAGCCGGAATGAAGGTTATAGCCATACCCGAAGAACACAATATAAGCAATCAAAAGTTTTGCATAGCGGACTTAACATTGCACTCTTTGCAGGAATTTAATTTAGAAACCATCAAAAGATTTTAAAATTGAAATTTACTTTACAGCATAACGACCCTTCATCAAAAGCACGTGCCGGTTTAATTGAAACAGCCCACGGCACTATAGAAACTCCCATCTTTATGCCGGTTGGTACAGCCGGCACAGTTAAAACAGTTCACCAACGTGAGCTGAAAGAAGATATTAAAGCACAGATTATTTTAGGCAATACGTATCATTTGTATTTACGTCCGGGCACTGATGTACTTGAAAACGTGGGCGGCTTACATAAATTTAACGGATGGGATAAACCCATACTTACGGATAGTGGCGGTTATCAGGTATTCTCGCTCTCTGCACAAAGAAAGATTACTGAAGAGGGAGCAACCTTTAAATCACATATTGATGGCTCTAAACACATGTTCTCTCCAGAGCGTGTAATGGATATTGAACGAACCATAGGTGCAGATATTATGATGGCATTTGATGAGTGTACACCTTACCCCTGCGAAGAAGAGTATGCCCGTAAATCAATGCACATGACACATCGATGGTTAGATAGATGTATTGCCCGCTTTAACAGCACACCTGATAAATATGGGTATGAACAGAATTTATTTCCTATTGTGCAGGGAAGTGTATATCCTGAACTACGTAAACAATCTGCCGAATACATTGCTTCAAGGAGCTTAAACGGAAATGCCATTGGTGGTCTTTCGGTTGGTGAACCTGCCGAAATGATGTACGAGATGACGGATATGGTTTGTGAAATTCTTCCGAAAGATAAACCACGCTATTTAATGGGGGTTGGCACGCCAGTAAATATATTAGAAAGTATTGCACTTGGTGTTGATATGATGGATTGTGTAATGCCTACCCGAAATGCAAGGCATGGCTTGTTGTTTACCCGCAATGGCATTATTAATATAAAGAATGAGAAATGGAAAAGCGATTTTTCTGCCATTGATGCTGAAAGCGATTGTTTTGCTGATACCCAATACAGCAAAGCTTATGTGCGCCATTTATTTACCTGCAATGAAATGCTGGGTATGCAAATTGCTAGCATACATAACCTTACTTTCTATTTATGGTTAGTTGGCGAAGCCCGCAAACAAATTATTGCAGGCACTTTTGCAAGCTGGAAAAATCAAATTGTGATTAAAATAGGACAACGCTTATAAGAATCTCCAAAACAAAAAGCCTTGTAAGGATTCTCTTACAAGGCTTATGTTTTTACTCTTATAATCTACGCCGATTGCTTTAGAAGCTGAATATCAAAGTGTAGTTTTACTTCTTCGCCTACTACAACACTTCCGGCTTCGGTAAGTAAACTAAAGTTAAGCCCGTAATCCTTACGATTAATTTTTCCGCTTACTTCAAATCCGGCTCTTACATCGCCAAACCTGCCTTGTCCGGTACCTGTGTAGTCAACTTCCATGGTAACACTCTTTTTAATAGCACATAAAGTCAAATCTCCCATAAGTTCGTAATGGCTGTCTTTTTTATGCAGCAATCCTTCAAAGGTAATTTTCGGGTACTTTTCTGTATCCAAAAAGAGCGGAGATTTAAGATGGACATCCCTTTCTGCCATATTGGTGTCTATGCTGGTAGCATCAATTTCGAAAGCAATTTTTGCGTTATTAAAATCGTCGCTTTCGCTTTCCACATCTCCATTAAATAATTTAAATGTACCCGATACATTTGATATCATCAGGTGTTTTACTTTAAATTGAACCTCTGAATGGTTAAGGTCAATCTTCCATTTTGTTTTTGCTTTTTGTGTCATGGTTTATATTTTTTTACAAACCTACGCACAGCATACAGGCTATCTTTTACCAAATGGTAAAAAATCACTTCCCTGCTCTTATTCTGCTTAACGATTGTTGTGTAATGCCCAGATAGCTAGCTAAATCGCCCAGACTAATACGCTGAGCTATGACTTTGTTTTCTTTTACAAACTGGTTGTATCGTTTTGTGGCATTCTCTTCCAGCATCTCGCTTATTCTGCGGGTCATTTTGGTAGCTGCTATAGAAACCAATTTCCTAAAGAAGGTCTCCATGCAATGATGTTTTTTACAAAGCTTTTCCATCTCCTCATAGCTGATAAGCGTTACTGTTGTTGGCTCTAAAGCCATCAGCATAAAGTTTGACGGGGTTTGGGTAAGGTAACTTTCAAAAGCAGAAAACAATCGGTTTTCTATCCCGAAAATATTTATAAACTCTTTACCATCCTTAATGAAAAATAATTTGGCAAGCCCTTCATTTATAAAAAACAAATGCCTGCAAACCTCTCCGGTCTTTAATAAATAGTCACCTTTCCTAACGGTCTTAGTTTTTACTTTTTTAAATAATTCATTTCTTGCTTCCTCGGTAAGCGATGAGAATTGATTACAGAATTGAAGGAAGTCAGCCATTTGTTATCTGACTTCAAATATATATGAATAATTAGTTCATAGACTGCAGGTTATAATTACAACATATCTAACTGGCTTCCCTCAGTGGTTTTTATTTTAGGACCTCTGATTTCTATACCCGATACTTTAGCTAAACGATTGATAAAATAAACAGATAGTTCGGCTGTTAGCCCTTTATCGGGACTATGCATAAAAAAATAAAACTCTTCCAAACCTTGTTGTATCCAACTGTCAATTCGTTGCACCCATTCATTCATGCGGGAATAATCTGTAGGGTGCAAATCATTAGCTACAAAACGTATAAAAGCTGTTTTATTTGTTAAACGCTGATGCAATACATCGCGCCTGCCACTAACATCGGTTATAACCAGCGAGATATTGTTTTTATATAAGTAATTGCACAACTTTTTTAGTTCTTCATTGCCTTCTATAAACCAGCTTTCATGCCGGAGTTCTATAGCTAATTTTCGGATAGGATTGTTATCTAAAAAATCAAGCAGGTAATTTAATCCTCTAGTATTAAAGGTAGGTGGCAATTGCAGGAAACTATTGCCCAGTTTATTTCCAAAGGCTTGTATAGTATCATTAAAGTTTTTAGCTAACTCTATAGACTGACTGATATTTTGTGTATGGCTAATAGATTCATGCACCTTTGGGCAAAATCTGAAATCATCGGACACAGCTTCTGTCCAACGCTTTATGGTTTCTTTATCGGGTATGCGGTAATGTGTGGCATTCAATTCAATGGTATTAAATCGTTTGCCATAATACTTTACATAGTTCTTAGTGCCTGCTTTATCAGGATATATTTTCTTCACTAGGTTCTCATCTGCCCAAACAACAGAACCTACATAAGCCACTATATGATTGCTCCGTTGCCCACCTAATACTTTTTTAATACCAGCATGGTCGGGAGGCAAGCTAAAATCAATTGCTTCAATATTTTCTAATCGACCAAATTTCATCTCATCAAAAGATATTCATTTATTTTCCGTTAATTTTACGCCCAGTTATGCGCCATTCTTATTTCCTTTACGTATTATCTGTTTTATTACATACAGTATCCACATCTGCACAAAATAAAACCTTTCACAAACTAAGTAAGTATGAAAAACACTGGGCATTAGTTCATCCTTTTGCAGCCATAAAAGTAAGGAAACATCAGGTAGAAATGTATGCTGTTTATAAAGAAGTAAAACAACAAAAGCTGCTGGATACATTTGAGAATGGCGGTAAGCTCGATGCCTTCAGACATACCTTTGCGATGGCTTACTTCAGTATATATGTGCGGGCAACTAAATTACGTAAACTTGGCAAAGCACATGAGAAAGCTAACCATTGGAAATTTCTGCATCATTTACCGGATGAAGACGGAGAGCTACCCGATTCGCTCTCATCGGTTATGGATTTAAAGAATAACGATATTGCCTTATCATTGGCCAAAGAAGTAAAAAAGCTATCTGCCCAAGAAATCCAACAGAAAATAATACAACTTATACAGGAGGGTGGTGTTTTTATAATGAAACGAAACCCACAAGGGCAGTATATTGATTGCAATAACCAAATTATTCTTCCTGAAAAACTAACCGTTTGGAGCACCTCCAAGTGTTTAGTTAGCTCTAAGTAGTAGGGCATTTTGGCATCTCATTAAAAAGCAGGCAATGCTTTTGCTTTACACTCGCCAAAACCAACGCGCACGCTCCCTTTTTGGCAATGTCCTTTTATAATTACGGTATCATTATCATTAATAAACTTACGCTCACTGCCGTCTTTCAACTTTATAGGGTTGGTACCACGCCAGGTAAGCTCGAGCATAGAACCAAACTGCTGTTTCTCAGGTCCGCTTATAGTACCCGAAGCCATCATATCGCCTACATTCACATTACAACCGTTTACGGTATGATGGGCGAGTTGTTGTTCGGCCGTCCAATACATGTATTTATAATTACTTTCGGAAACAATAGTAGCTTCCCCATTTTCGGGCTGGATAGACACTTCTAAATTAATGTCTATATTCTTGTTTCCGGTATATTCTAAGTAAGGCAATACCTTCGGGTCTTGCTTGTAACCCTCTACTCTGAAGGGTTCTAAAGCATCAAGGGTAACAATCCAAGGCGACATGGTAGAGGCAAAGTTCTTAGCCAAAAAAGGTCCAAGTGGTACATACTCCCATGTTTGTATATCGCGTGCGCTCCAATCGTTAAACAAAACCATACCAAAAATATAATCATCTGCTTTCTCAGTTGAGATGCTTTCACCCATTTGTGTTTGCTTACCAATAACAAAAGCGGTCTCTAATTCAAAATCCAACAACTTACAAGGACCAAACACAGGAGGCGCATCACTTGGTTTTGTTTGCCCTTTTGGGCGATGGAAGCTATGTCCTGAAACACGAATAGAAGAAGCCCTACCATGATAACCAACGGGCAAATGTTTCCAGTTAGGCAGAAGTGCATTCTCAGGGTCGCGAAACATCATACCCACATTACGCGCATGATCTATGCTGGAATAAAAATCGGTATAATCTCCTATTTGAATGGGCAATAGCATTTGTAAATCTTTCTGCTGTTTGAATATTTGTTTGCGATGTACTTCATTGCTCTGCAGTTCTTTGTTTTCAATATTCAGCAAATCAGAAATTCGGTCTCTTACCGCACATGTTTTATCCTTACCTAAAGCAATGAAATCATTAAGACTATGATAAGAAAATATGTTTTCGGGCAAGCTCAATCCCTTAAAATAACGCAAATGATGCACCATGTGTAAATCCATCACATAATCGCCAATAGCTATGCAGGCATTATGTATAGTTTGTTTATCGGTATAAATTCCGAAAGGAATGTTCTGAATAGAGAAATCAGAATCAGGTTTTACATCTATCCACGATTTTAACGCAGGGTTGTTAGCTTTTATTTCCATAAAAATTATTGCAGTAATATTGCGTGGTAAATTTACTCACTGTTACAAGACCATGAAAATTAAATTGCTCTATTTATTTGTTTCTTTTTTTATTGCCGGTGAGGCTTTCCCTCAACAAAACCTAACCGACTTTATTAATGATTTAAAGAAAGAGAACGAATTAATAAATGCCTCTATAAGTCTTTGTGCGGTTGATGCTAGAACAGGTACTGTCGTTTGCGAGTATAACCCTAAACTTAGTTTATCGCCTGCCAGTACGATGAAAATTATTACCACGGCAAGCGCTTTGCAATTGTTGGGTAAAGATTTCAGGTACGAAACGTTATTGCAATACTCAGGTACGTTTGATAAAGAGACTGGTACTTTAAATGGTGACTTTTATATTAAAGGCAGTGGCGACCCATCACTTAACTCCGAGTATTTTCGCAAACCTGAAGATACCTTTTATGTGGCTAATAAATGGGCAAGTGTTTTAAAAGATAAAGGCGTAAAAAAAATTACAGGTCAGTTAGTAGTAGATGTAAGTTGCTTTGAGGAAGATATACCTGCTAACTGGGTGTGGGGAGATATGGGTAATTACTTTGGTGCAGCACCTTCGGGATTGTCTTATACCGATAATAAGTTTTATATTGTGTATAAACCTGCTGCCAAGAGCGGAGACAGTATGTCCATCAGTAAATTAGTTCCGCATGTAGATAACATAACCATTAGCAGTTATGTAAAAGCAGGTGGTAAAGAAGACAATGCTACGGTGTATCGCGCACCTCAAAGTAATGATATAAAGATTAGCGGCACATTACCCGTAAGCGAAAAATCTCTTTCTATTGAAGGATCTCTACCCTTCCCTGAACAACTATTGGCTAAACATTTGCAACAGGCAATGGCGATAAAGGGCATTGAGTTAACTAATAAAACTGTTTTAAAGATTACCGCCTATAACAAAAAGCAATACACACAAAAGCTTACTACGCTATACACAAACAAATCGGCGGCGTTAGATAAGATAATCTTCTTTACTAACTTACACAGTAACAACCAATATGCCGAAAGTATTTTCAGGACTGTTGCTTTAAAAAAAGGTGGCTGGGGTAGTAACGCACAAGGCATACAAACCATAACCAATCATTTAAAAACAAAAGGGTTCGATACAAACGGGTTGTTTATAACAGATGGAAGCGGACTATCCCGCAGTGATGCCGTTACATCAGAACACCTTACTAAAATACTGTATATGATGTGTAGCGATACAACTACTAAAACAGCTTTTATAAATTCATTGCCTGTTGCCGGAGTTAGTGGTTCTTTGCGTAATCTTGGTAAAGGTACTGCTTTAGAAAACAACTTTAAAGCCAAGAGCGGCTATATTACCCGTGTGCGCTCTTATGCCGGTTATATGAAAACCAAGAGCGGAAAGGATATTTGCGTGAGCCTTATTATAAACAACTTTAACGGAAGCCCAAGTGATACCAGGAAACGTATGGAGCAGATATTCTTAAAAATACACGATATATTCTAAACAGTTTGATTAATTTTTATAACAGTTTCATTTTTTGCCATAGAATTTTTAACTTCCAAAACCTGCTTTCTTTCATCCATGAAATTTTATCTCTGAGCGTATTAATTTTACTAAACGCTGCATCAAACTGATACCAATGCTGATAAATTGTTTTACTATCGGGTATAAATACAGGGCGTATATCTTCCCATGATTTTTCTCCTTCATTTAATTGCTCTAATTGTCGGTATAGTTTTACTGCTTCAGGAGAATATTGCTCTACAAAAATTTGTTGAAGATTTTGATTAATGATTGTTCTGTTAAAAATTTCTTCATCAAATATTTTCTTTTCATTAAACTTCAGCTCAAAACCAAAACGCTTGTTCAGCTCAATTAAAATAGTTTCCGGCTGATTTATGACATTTTTTATATTATACAGAACAGAATTGGCACGATTATTTATGTAAAAATTAAGAATGGTTTCGTTATAAAATGTCCATGCATCAACTGCCCTTTCAGGATTATTCTTAAAGATATTATCCACATTTCTCCGATAAATAGAATCTATTACCTCCCATGGGTTTCGATATATAAAAAGAAAGCAGGCATCAGGCAATAATTGTTTCCAAAAATCTAAAAAAAGCGTAGTACGTGGTTCCTTCCAACCCCAATAAGTATGTGCATTTTTAGCTATAAGTGTTTTAGCTTCCTCTTCATATTCTTTTTGAAAAGAAATAGTTTTAAAGTCCCATCCATCCGGATGAAGATAATTTTCTTTCAGAATCTTTCTATGAAAATTACAGAAATCTTCATTCTCAAAATGCCCCTTTGGATTACTTTTATGTTCTCCCAGAAGTGTTTTACCTATATTTAATCCTGCGTTTTGGAGTAAAGAGGTTGTAAATGATGTACCGGAACGATGCATGCCGATAATGATAAGACATTTGCTCATATAGAGTACGCTGTAAAACTTAGCCTTTGAAAAGACTGATACATATAAATAAAAAATGAGACAACAAATTTATATTGGGTTCTTGATGGAATTAAACCATTAACTTTTTATAACAAAATGATAATAAAAATAAAACAGAAATAGAAATGGGTTGACTTTAAAGGCATAAAGCAATAAATGAATTTACCCCGAATACTGTAATTAATAATTTTTAACGAAATATTTATTTACATATAAAGAGAAACTAAACCATTTTATTAATTTTTCTAAAGTTCATTAAACCTTTCATCCTTAATAAATGCCGCTTTTAAATCTAATCTGTTTAGGTATTTCAAAAAAATTATCTTTGCTGAAAATCATACTATAATGAACGTTACAAAAACTTTATCATTAGCACTTATTGCATCTGCAATGGTTGTAAATGCACAAAATGCTACGACATCAAAACAACAAACTTCTAAGAGAACAAATATCTTAGACGCTAAGAATCCAAACAGTACAATTAAATTAGTTGAAACCATTACCAAGAAAAGCGATAACAAAATTGTTATTCCTTATAAAAAGTATGTAATGCCTAATGGTATGACTATTGTTATAAACGAAGACCATAGCGACCCCATTGTTTACGTTGATGTTACCTACCATGTGGGTTCTGCGAGAGAGCAAGAGGGAAGAAGCGGCTTTGCGCACTTCTTTGAACATATGATGTTTCAGGGTTCTAAGCACATTGCAGATGAGCAACATATAAAAACAATATCCGAGGCAGGGGGAATTATGAATGGTAGTACCAATACCGACCGCACCAATTACTGGGAAGTAATGCCTGTTAACCAGTTAGAAGCTGCTCTTTGGTTAGAGAGTGACAGAATGGGCTTTTTATTGGATAGCGTTACGCAAAAAAAGTTTGAAGTACAACGTTCTACCGTTAAAAACGAACGCGGGCAGAATTATGATAACCGTCCGTATGGCTTGGTGCAAGAGAAGATTGGTGAGGCTTTATATCCCGAAGGGCATCCGTATTCATGGAGTACCATTGGTTATTTGGTTGATTTGGACAGGGTAGATGTAAACGATTTAAAACGCTTTTACCTGCGTTGGTATGGTGCAAACAATGCTACACTTACTATTTCGGGAGATGTAACCGCTGAGAAAATACTTCCTTTAATTCAAAAATACTTTGGTGATATACCTGCCGGACCTGCTGTGAAACCTATGTCTAAAATGCCTGCTGTACTTACTGATACAAGATATATATCTTACGAAGATAATATTAAGTTCCCTATGATTGTTATGGCCTGGCCAACTGTGAATGTATATAATCCTGAAAGCGCTTCGCTTGATGCTTTGTCTCACATGCTGGCAGGTTCTAAATCCAGTCCGTTTGAATTGGGTTTAATTAAAACTAAAAAGGCAGTAGCTGTTCAGGCATTTAATTATGACAGAGAATTATCCGGTCAGCTTATGTTGCAGGTGCGTGCCAATAAGGAAAGTAACCTTGCCGATATGCAAAAAGAGATTAATACAATATTCGAGAATTGGGAGAAACAAGGCGGTGTTACCGATGCAGAATTGGCGCGTTATAAAGTATCTACCAAGTCGGATTATATAAACAGACTTAATACCGTTCGCGAAAAAGGGGCTGCTTTGGCACAATACCAAACCCTTACAGGCAACCCTGATTATATCCGTAAAGAGTTAGAAGCCCTTGAGAAGCTTACCAAGCAGGATATTATGAATGCTTATGCTAAATACATTAAAGGAAAACCAAGCGTGATATTAAGCGTAGTGCCTAAAGGCAAACCTGAGTTGAAAGCGCATGATGATAGTTGGAAAATGTATGATA
>CAJCJB010000014.1 GCA_903970545.1 Candidatus Saccharimonadota bacterium
CGGTAAAACCTACCGTGAAACCGTCTTTCAGATCACAGAGCGGTACCTGCTGCATCATTACGACATCCGCTATAACGAAGTATCTAATGATGCCCAGTATAAGCTCAAAGAAGAAACAGACTATTATGAACTAAACTGCGATGCCCTGTATATAGAACTACAGAACCTTCGCGTAAACATCTCACAACCCAAATTAATCTCCCTATTAAAATCAGGATTTATGGAAAACCACAACCCCTTTGCAAACTATTTTGACCGAGTATCAAAATTGACAGAAGCTAACCAACAGGATCATATCCTAAAACTGGCCGGCTATGTAAAAACCCATAACCAGGAAAGATTTGGCAGGCACTTTAAAAAAATGCTTGTACGATCCGTTGCCTGTTCTCTGAATAACCACATCGTAAACAAACAAGCCTTTATCTTAGTCCATAACAAACAAAACAGCGGAAAGACCACTTTTCTGAATTGGTTATGCCCGGCAGAACTAAAAAGCTACCTGACAGAAAATATCGGTACCGATAAAGACAGCCTCATAGCTCTATGCGAAAACTTCATCATTAACCTCGATGAGCTGGCAACCTTCAGTAAAATGGAAATCAACAGCTTTAAAAGCATGCTCAGCAAAGCCCATGTAAAAGTAAGAAGACCCTTTGAAAAGAAAGCCGTCGTTACACCCAGACGGGCCAACTTTGTCGGTTCCACCAACAAAACAGAGTTCCTGAACGATGAAAGCGGTTCGGTAAGATGGCTCTGCTTTGAAATAGACAGCATAGACTGGAACTACTCCAAAGAAATAGACATTGATCTGGTATGGGCACAAGCCTATGATTTATACAAAAACAAATTCCAGTATGAACTCACCGCAGCAGAAATAGAAGAGAACGAACAGGAAAACAAAAAGCACCAGCGATTAACATTAGAAATGGATTTGATACAACGCTATTATTATCCCGGAACCAAAACAGACAGCGATGCCTTTTATACCGCTTCCGACTTTATGAAATACCTGCCCGAGAAATTAGGAGCTTCCATTAAAACATCTGTAGAGAATATCGGTAAAGCTTTAAAGTCTCTAAACTTTGAACAGGCAAATAAATTTAACGGAGTATACAGCGTTAAGGGTTACTATATAAAGTATAATTCTCAAAATGAGCTTACTCAGTTACTTAGTACCGATAAACAAGCTGAAACAGAATAACTTATACCGAGTGAGTGAGTAAAAAAACCATTTACTCACTTACTTGGTAATACCTACTTCTATATGTATAGCGCTCACTATAAAAAACACAACAACATAAAACAGCTAAACACAAAAACCGAGTGAGTGAGTGAGCGAGTAAAGGCATTTTGTGATTTTTCACTTTCTGTTTTCACTTCACTTTTTTATAAAGAAACCAGAAATCAAACACCAAAATACCATTACCAGTAATTACTAAAACATAAAATATAACATACAACACAAACCCATAAAAACAGAATAAGAAAAGGCAATTCGGTAAAGATGTCAGGAAAAGAGCCATGAAAAAGCAGGAGAAAATCGGAAGAAAAAATGTTTTGGAAATTGCCTGCGGCAAAGTTTTGGGAGAAAATTATATCAAGAAGAAAGCATTGAAAACGTTGTTTTTCAATGCTTTATAGATAGAAAGCAAAGCTTTCTATAGTTATCGGATTGATTTTCAATGAAAAATAGTGACTCTTCTTGATGTTTTTTTACGTGGATGCAAATAAAATGTTTCAACGGGACTTTACGCGAAACAATGGAGGAAAAGAAAAAAAACAGAAGCAGAACATACAAGTGCAAATGCCAAAGATGCAGGGAATTATTCCGCGGCAGGTTCGGACAAAAGTATTGTTCAGCGCGATGCCGTGCAGGGGAATGGTACAGCTTGCGTAAGTCAAAAGCAAAGGATTATTATAAACGGACAGAAGATATAAAGGATAAGAAGGAGGTTGAAGTAAATGAAAAGGGTTGCCCTTTTTGTAAGGGAACATTATATACGCCCGCTGCCCAACCGGAAATTATCAAGTGCTCAAATATTTATAAGGGTTGTCCCGGATTATGGAAGATTCCGAACAGGTGATTTTGCAACTGACGAAGCTTCACTATAAAAAACTACACAAAGAGAGTTATCTTTTTCCCCACTACTGCACCGTAGGTGCTATCTAATAGACGTGCTTATTTTGCTATATTAATATATTAAAACATGAAAAAAATCTTTATCAATCTAAATAAGCATACGCTGGTTATTAAAGGATGGACAGCAACCATACTCCCATCAAAAAAACGCAGGAATGAAAAGAATGCAGAAGCAACCGGAGAGAGTGAAATATACACGACCAAAAAGCAAGCCTGGGCAAGTATCAAAAAAAGAGCAGCCGGATTGGATTATGTAAATAATGAGGTAAGGTTTAATAATGGTATCGTGGTAAAATCTTTTGAGGAAGCGGAGAAGCTCGTAAGTATGCTATAAATTGGGATTGTTAATTCTGGTATGCGGAATTATTCATTTACCCCATGTTGCCTTAATTTAAAATCCTTGAATATGTGGGTTAATTCCTTCTTTATCAAAGTCAACAAACTACATAACTTGTTTTTATGGTTTTTGATGACTGAACGAAATTTTCTTTATCCCTTCTTGTGGAATAACATCAGTTACTTTTTTATCCAGATTAAAAAAGAACACATATTTATTTGTCCTTCCAACATAAATATATTTTGGAGTTGTTTTAATGGTATCCTTTTCAAGAATAACCGTTGAGTGAAAATCAGCACCAGTTATTGTTTGTTCGATATGTTCAAATGCTTTGTTTATAGAAAAAGATATAAAGAACAAAGTGAAAAAAATTATCATGTTCCTCAGCCCATTTTTTTTACCCGCTTCATATTGCGCTATTATAAAAATCGAGCCGACAATAACATATCCCAACAAAACTTCCCTCATCCAACCTGTATTAATATGGTTATTTGAATTAATCTCTATGGTATAAGATTTTACTATACTGATAATACAAAATACTATTGAAAAAATAATTACTCCAAAAGGAATTTTATCAGACTGAGTGAAGACATTATTTTCAGCTTTAGTTTCCGTTTGTTCTGACGAAGTGTTTTTTGTTTTAGAGTAAAAGAGCTTATCTACTACCCAATACAAGCATTTCATGGAAAGCATATACACAGCTATAAAAGCTAAAATGAAAAGTATTTCCTTTATTATATAGAGAAATGTAGTTAAGATTTCTGTTGTATCAAGGTAATTAAAAATATTGATATTAAAACAACCGTAAAATGTATCTAAATAAAGGGAACCACATAGAATTAAGAAACCAATTATTAAAGGGATAGATCTTGCAATGCTTTCAAAAGGAAATTTAACCCTCTTATATTTATTTTCCGTAGTGTCGTTGCTCATTTTTATACAATTCCTTCCAAATATATCTCTTTTCAGACAGAACTTTTGTATAGTTATATGTTTTTAATCCTATTTCATACAATAAGATTAAATGACCTACTTATTGTAGATCTTATTACTCTAACATTAATGCTGCACAATAACTTTTTGCGTGTAGTTATTTTCTTTCGTGTTTACCTGAATGAAATAAACTCCATTAGTTAAACTACTTACATCAATCTCATTTTCTTTTGTGGTTAGTATTTCATTTCCTAATAGGTCATATAGGCTAACCTCTTCTATTTCTTTTGTTCCTATCTGAATTAAAGTACTGACAGGGTTGGGGTATATGTTCACTTGTTCATTTTGATTTACAATCTGCCTTAAGGCTGTTATATCGGGAATATAAATGGTATCTGTATCATAACTATAACACGGATAACTATAATCTTCAAGTTCGATAATGTAATATTGATTGGGGGTTAAAGGAAAATATGGGGAATCCAAATTACTTGAATTAACTAAAGTATGGGTAGAATCATAAACATACCAAATAGAGTTTATGTTTGACCCTCCTCCTATCCCTGTTGAAGTATTAGTGCAATTTATTTGCCCGCTTACTCCAATTGTATATGTAAAACTTGCATGTAAACTATTGGGGGCATTAAAAATAGAAACGAATGAATTGTTGTAATTAGAATAACATGTATTACTATTTGATGTAACGGTACAGGCAACAGTAAAATTACCATTACAAGGAAAACTAATAGTTACGGATGGTGAATTTAATACCGTAGTATCTATTGTCCCACCATATCCAAAAGTCCAATGATGGCTGGCAATCCCCGGTGTGGAATCCTGAAAAGTTACTTGCCCGTTTAAACCAACTGTATAAGTAAAGTTGGCATTACAGGGTGTAGGTGTATTACTATAAGAATAACAAGCATACCCATACAACCCGGCATCATAAACTTGTGTATAGTTTTGATAACTGCATACTAAATTGTATTGCGGGTCGCCCGGAGGATAACCATTATTTAAAAATGGGTCATTAACAGAACCCACACTTTCTATAGCGGTATAAAAAACATTACCACTTGTGTCACTTAAATAAAACTCTCTTCTTTGTCCGGCAAGTATAGTAACTGTGTCTATCGTTCTAACTATTAATTTATATCCTGCTCCCCAACCATATTGTGCATATAAAGTATCTCCTACATTTAAGCTGAAATCATATAATATAACTTCTGATGCAGTTGCATTACTTTTTATATAAACTTTTTTGGCGATGGTATCTTCTCTTACAAAAAAAGTAGAATTATTACCTGTAGAGAATATTTTGGCATACGTTTTAGTATTAATTACTGTATCATTAGACTGATTGTACAAAAAATAATCTATTGGTATTCCAAAACCGGAATTTACCGCTTCGCACCAACTGGAATTATTTAAAAACTTATAATAGCCCTGTGCTTTGGTTTGCGAAGCACCTATATATAATAGCAAAATAAGTAACAGTAGTATTTTCTTCATCCCTTTATATTTAATGTTGAATAATAATTTTTTGCGAATAGTTATTTGCTTTTGTATTCACCTCTATAAAATATATCCCATTACTTAAACTACTTACATCAATCTCATTGTCTTTTATGGTTAGTATTTCATTTCCTAATACATCATATAATTTAATTCCGCTTATTTTGGTTGCTTCTATATAGATTGTATTGTTGGCTGGATTAGGATAAATCTTTGGCAACCCATCACTACTTATTACCTGTTTAATACTTGTAACATTTGGTATAACATGAATTGTATCTGAATACAGGTTACTACAATTATTGCTTTGATACATATTTAATGTAACAACATACGTATCACTAGGAATTAATGAATCAGGTGGAGATGATGAAGAGTAAGGCATACTACCATTAGTTATGTCATATATTGTCCAATAATAATAATTACCCGCAAAGTTTGGTGTTGATGTATTTATAAAGTTTATTTGCCCATCAGTTCCCAATGTATAAGTATAGTTTGCATTAGGACCATTTGCAGAGTTCGTTATAGTAACATTATCATTATATGAATCACAAATATTGTTATTGGAATCATTCATAGATACGGCACATTGAACTGAATAAGTTCCATTGCAAGGAAAAGTATAGGTAAAAGAAGGTGAACCATATACGGTATCATTAAATGTATATAACGGATACCAATAGCTCGACCAATTATTATAGTAACCGGGATATAAACTTGTAAAGTTTACTTGCCCATTTAATCCAACAGTATAAGTAAAACTTGAATGGCAGGGTTGGTTACCATAGGAATAGCATTGGTAATCATTCCCTACTGCACATGTACAATTATATAATGGGATTTGATTTTGATAACTGCATACCAACATAGGAACAGGGTCAGTATAAAAAACATTAAATAAAAAAGGGTCTACCGTGTTTCCTATACTTTCTACAAATTGAAGGTTTAAACTACCAGTGGAATCTACAAGGGCTATTGTTTTCCTGTAGCCCAGCAAGGTATTCATAGAATCAATACTTGTTACTGTCATTCTTGTCGCGCCTCCTAAATAAAATGTATCCCCAACCGTTAGGCTAAAATCATATAAAATAGTTTCCGTAGTAGCAGCGTTAGTTTTTATATATACTTTTTTTGCCAGTGTATCTTCTCTTACAAAAAAAGAAGGTGATGTATAGCCATATAAAATTTTGGCATATACTTTAGTGTTAATAATTGTATCGATAGATTGATGATAAAAGAAATAGCTTATTTGTCCAAAAACGTTGTCAGATTCATACCAGTCAGACTTATTTAAAAATTTATGATACGCTTGTGCTTTGGTTTGAGAAGCATATATACATAAAAACAAAGTAAATAGGAGTATTTTTTTCATGCTTTATATTTAGTGTTGGATAATAAATTTTTGTGTGTAGTTATTCCCTTTTGCGCTTATCTGTATAAAATAAACACCATTCGCTAAGCTACTTACATCAACCTCATTTTCTTTAGTGCTTAGTATTTCATTTCCTAATAAGTCAAACAGTTTAATCTCATCAATTTCTTTCGCTGCTATATTAATTATACTATTGGCGGGGTTTGGGTAAATAGAAATATCCATATTACTACCTGATAACTGTTTTATACCTGCACC
>CAJCJB010000015.1 GCA_903970545.1 Candidatus Saccharimonadota bacterium
TGTTATTTTAATTATTGGACTTAATTTGGGGTATTTAAGTTATTTAATCATATTTATTATAATAGGTTTTTTAGCAGGTGTTGGTTTATATAATTCTATTGATGAATTTAAAGGAAGAGTAGATGCATCTATAGGTTTATGGGTAGATCAGAATTTTGAATTGAAAAATGTAAATACTTCAAGTTTTGTACAGTACAATAATGCGCATATTGCCTATAATAATTTTAAAGAGCACCCCTTTTTTGGAACGGGTCTTGGTTCACATGCTATTGCTTTTGAGAAGTATTCATATACTAGAACGGGCAGAGTTAAATTAAAGGGTTTTGATAATAATAGTGCCGATGCCAACAGTTTGCTTTTACGCCTTATGTCTGAAACAGGTTTAATGGGTGTGTTATTTATTGTTATATTAATTATTCGATGTTTTGTTGGGAATGATGGAATAGATGATAAATATTGGATTATATCAGGGGCTATTTTGGTTTTAATACTACTCTACTTGCTAAGACAAGGAAATTATTTCTTGAATGGATTTCCGTTTTTTGTTTGGCTTTATTATTATAATAAAAAGGCTTACCTAGAAGAAAAACAGGATAACCGTACTAAAAATGAAAAGGCAACATTATAATATAGTGTTTTTTTATCTTGAAATAGCTCCTTATTTCATTGCCTGCTGCAATAAATTATTTGAAAATTATGATATAAATATTCATGTAATCCGCTATCCTGTAAATAACGAAGCTCCCTTTAATTTTTCAACCCAACAGAAAATAAATTTATATAACCGGAAGAATTACAATCTTAGTTCTTTGGTTGCTTTGGTTCAAAAACTTAATCCTTCTATTATTATTTGTAGTGGGTGGATTGATAAAGATTATCTACGCATTTGTAAAAAATACTATAAAAAAATTCCTACTATACTTACTATAGATACCCATTGGCGTGGAGATATAAAGCAACATATAGGATTTTTATTGAGCCCATTTTTATTAAAAAATAAATTTTCTCATGCTTGGGTTCCCGGTAATACTCAAAAACACTATACCAAAAAACTTGGATTTAAAGACAATGAGATTATTTTAGATTTTTATAGTTGTGATGTTGCCTACTTTTCATCCATTAAAAACAAAATTACAGATCAAAAAAAACAAAACTTCCCTACACGCTTTATTTTTGTTGGAAGGTATTATGATTTTAAAGGTATCGATAAATTATGGCAAGCCTTTATAGAATTACAACAAGAAAAACCTAATGACTGGGAATTATGGTGTTTGGGTACAGGTAGCATTGAACCTATTAACCATCCTAAGATAAAGCATTTTGGGTTTGTACAACCAGAAGACTTCCTTGAATATGCCCGGCAGACAGGTGTATTTGTAATGCCTTCCTTATTTGAACCCTGGGGTGTTGTATTGCACGAATTTGCTGCTATGGGCTTTCCTTTATTGGCGTCTGATAAGGTAGGAGCTGTAGAATCCTTTTTAGAAGATAAAAAAAACGGCTATATTTTTAAAGCAGGGGATATAAACTCTTTAAAAGAAAAATTGCAAGAGGTTATGCAATTGTCGGCAGAACAATTAAATTTGATGGGAGAATATAGCAGCCAACTTGCACAACATATTACACCCAAAATATGGGCAGATAATTTAATGAAATTAGTATGATTAAAATTTTAGTAACCGGTGGGGCAGGAAATATTGGCAGTGCTTTGATAGAGAAATTATTTCACAACAAAGAAAACTTTGTGGTGGTGGTTGATAACCTATCAACGGGTTCTATGGATAAACTTCCCGAACAACATTCGCACGCATATACGTTCATAAAAGGGGATATAAATAATTACAGAGATATTTCTGAAATTATGCTAACCTATAAGTTTGATTATGTGTTTCATTTAGCTGCTGTAGTTGGCGTGCAACGTACGCAAGAAAATCCTATTAGTGTTTTAAATGATATTGACGGAATAAAAAACATTTTAAATCTTTCTAAAAACACTTCGGTTAAACGTGTATTCTTTTCTTCTTCATCAGAAGTATATGGAGAGCCCGTTACTCTTCCTCAGCACGAACATACTACGCCACTTAACAGCCGTGTGCCTTATGCAGTTGTAAAAAATGTTGGAGAGAGTTTTTGCAAAAGCTATCAGCAGGAATATAATTTAGATTATACCATCTTCAGATTCTTCAACACATATGGGCCAAACCAAAGTACCGATTTTGTGCTACCCCGTTTTATAGCAACGGCTTTAAAAAACCAGGATATATCCATTTACGGTGATGGTATGCAAACCCGCACTTTTACTTATATAGATGATACCATTGATACTTGTTTGGCTTGTTTATATAAAAATGAAATTGTAAACGATGTAATTAATATTGGTAATGATCAAACAATTACTATTGTCGATTTGGCTAAAACTATTATTACTATAACGAAGTCTAAATCAAAAATTGCATACCTCCCACCGCTTAAAGAAGGTGATATGACCCGTCGTCAGCCCGATAATCAGAAAATGCTTAAGTTGTTAAACCGTAATTTAATTTCGCTAAAAGAAGGAGTCAAGTTAATGCTGAACGACAAACGCTTCTTAACTTCCGTTGGTTTATAATGTGTGGTATTGCCGGAATTGTTTCTCGACAATTATCAAAAAATAAAGCCATTGCTGCCTTGCAGCAAATGAATAATGCCATTGCCCATCGTGGGCCGGATGCTGAAGGTATGTGGGATGATGAACACGCTTATCTTGGTCATCGTAGGTTATCTATCATAGATTTATCTGATAGTGGTACGCAACCTTTGCATTCATACGATAATCGTTATGTGATTATCTATAACGGAGAACTCTATAATTACAAAGAGCTTAAAATGCAATTACAACGCGCCATACAAGGCACACAAGAGCAGCCTTACTTTTTCAAAACACAAACCGATACCGAAGTTGTTTTAGCAGCCTATATGTGTTGGAGTGCTGACTGTCTGCAACGTTTTAACGGCATGTATGCCTTCGCCATTTATGACAGGCAAACAAAAAACATTTTTATTGCCCGGGATAGAATGGGTATAAAACCCTTGTACTATTCCTTTCAAAATAATACCTTGCTATTTGCATCAGAAGTGCGGACTATCCTGCAATCTAATCTGATAGAGAAAAAAATAAATCAGGATGCATTGGTAGATTACCTGCAATACCAAACAGTACATGCACCCCATACTATGGCGCAGGATATTAACATGTTGTTACCAGGGCATTACCTTACTCTTGAAAATAACGAAGTAAAAACACAGGCATATTGGCAACTTGAAAAGAATATAAACTATGCAAGCACAGGAAAATCATACGAAGACATTTGCAAAGATGTGCGTACACTTTTTTACGAAGCGGTAGAAAGCAGACTGGTAGCCGATGTTCCTTTTGGAGCTTTTCTTTCGGGGCGGATAGATTCCAGTGCGATTGTGGGAGCTATGACTAAAGTATCCTCGCAGCAGGTAAAAACCTTTTCGGTTGTGTTTAACGAGAGTGAGTTTTCGGAAGCATCTTATGCACGCATTGTTTCTGAAAAGTTTAAGACAGAGCATCACGAAATAAAATTAAGTCCGCAGGATTTTTTACAACAACTGCCCGAAGCACTTCAAGCCATGGATCATCCCAGCGGAGACGGACCAAATACCTATATAGTATCAAAGGTTACCAAGCAGGCAGGCATTACCATGGCATTGTCCGGTTTGGGTAGTGATGAGTTGTTTTGCGGATATGATGTATTTAAACGCAGCTATAAATTAGAGCAACAATGGTGGCTTAATTTTGTTCCGCGTTTGATACGGGTTACAGGAGCAGCAGCTTTAACCAGCTTCAATAAAAACATCGCCTCACAAAAGCTCGCTGAAATACTTAGCAAACCACAGGTAAGTTTTAATTATGCCTACCCCCTATCCCGTCAGGTATTGATGGATAAGCAGGTGAAACAGCTTTTAAACCGAAGCGATTTACCGATGAATGCCGTATATCGCTTTTTGCGTTTATTGGAATTTGATGATAAGAACCACCGCCTGAGTAAGTATTCTATCGCAGAGATTTCTACCTACATGCAAAATGTGTTGCTGCGCGATACCGACCAAATGAGCATGGCATCAGCACTGGAAGTGCGTGTGCCTTTTTTGGATTATAAGTTGGTTGAATATGTGCTAGGCGTTGCCGATAAACACAAGTACCCGCATACACCCAAAAAATTACTGACGGATTCTTTGCAGGATTTATTGCCTGCCGAAATAATGAACCGCAAAAAAATGGGTTTTGTATTGCCCTGGCAGCTTTGGATGAAACACGAATTAAAATCTTTTTGTGAAGAAAACCTTA
Organism: Candidatus Saccharimonadota bacterium; assembly: GCA_903970545.1. Taxonomy (GTDB): domain Bacteria; phylum Bacteroidota; class Bacteroidia; order B-17B0; family Aurantibacillaceae; genus PALSA-968. The sequence goes on from CAJCJB010000015.1 coordinate 4,355, forward strand.
ATCACTTAGAGAGTGTAGGCTTTAACCCCAACAGGATTAACCAGCTTTGGCAAGCCTTCCTCAAAGGTGATCCGCAAATAACCTGGAGCCGTATCTGGCATTTAGTAGTATTGGGCAACTGGCAAAAAAACCTTCTATAAGAGGAGTGATAGTTTATTACCTCAAAGGTTAGAACACCCGAATTAGTTTTTGCTACACAAACATCATTATAGGGTTCTCCAAGAATGCTTTTAGAGTTTGCATAAAAGCAGCACCTGTTGCACCATCTACCACACGGTGGTCACAACTCAAAGTAATCTTCATAGTATTTCCTGGCACAACATGATTATTTTTTACTACAGGTACTTGTCTGATGCCACCAACAGCTAAAATACAGGCCTCTGGACTATTAATAATAGAGGTAAATTCATCTATGCCAAACATACCAAGGTTAGAAACCGTAAAAGTATTTCCTTCCCAATCGGCAGGTTGTAGTTTTTTGTCTTTGGCTTTTTTGCCAAACTCTTTTGCTTCAGCAGATATTTGAGAAAGTGTTTTTCCATCAGCAAAACGTATAACAGGCACTAATAAACCTTCTTCCACAGCCACTGCCATACCAATATGAATATGATTGTTGTAACGAATGGTATCGCCTAACCAACTTGAGTTTACTTTAGGGTGTTTACGTAAAGCGGTTGCACAAGCTTTGATAACAATATCGTTATAGGAGATTTTTGCTTCACCATTCTTTTCGGCAGCTTTATTGATAGCCTCACGCGCACTGATGGCATTTTCCATATCCACCTCAACCGTAAGATAGAAATGAGGTGCATTGTTCTTGCTTTCAACCAAACGACGGGCAATGGTTTTACGCATTTGCGATACAGGTACTTCTGTATAGCTTTCTGTTCCTACAAAAGCAGGAGCATTGCTTCTTCCTGCGGAAGGAGTATAAAATTCAATATCTTTTTTAATGATTCGTCCGCCATCTCCGCTACCGTGGACAACAGCAATATCAATGCCTTTATCTTTAGCCATTTTTTTAGCTAAAGGAGATGCAATAATTCTTCCGTTAGTAGCCGCATGTTGCACAACAGGTGCAGTTGCTTTTTGTTTAACAGGAGTTGGTGTAATTGCTGCCACAACTTCTTGTTTGGCTGGTTGTGCCTGAGGTGCTGCATTAGTCCCTTGAGCTTTTTCCTGAGCAACAATAGCCGTTATATCTTCTCCACCTTTGCCAATAATAGCTAGCAGAGAATTAATTTCTACGGCTTTTCCGGCTTCAGTACCTTGATACAACAGCACACCATCAAAGAAAGACTCAAACTCCATGGTGGCTTTATCGGTTTCGATATCAGCCAGCAGTTCCCCATTCTTAACTTTATCGCCTACTTTTTTATGCCACTTAGCTACCACACCTTGCGTCATAGTATCGCTTAGTTTAGGCATACGAATAATATTTACAGTAGCAGGTATTTCAACTTTAGCTGCTTGAGCAGCTACTGTTTGTTTTGCAGGAGCAGCTTCTTGTTTTGTTTCAACAGGTTTGCTTGCAGTTGGACTTCCATTACTGTTACTTATTAAAGCAGAAATATCTTCACCATCCTTACCTACAATAGCTAATAAAGCATCAATGGCAACTGGTTTACCTTCCTGCACACCAATATAAAGAAGCGTACCGTCAAAGAAAGATTCAAACTCCATCGTAGCTTTATCGGTTTCAATATCAGCCAGCAATTCTCCGTTCTTAACTTTATCTCCCACTTTTTTATGCCATTTAGCTACCACGCCTTCCGTCATGGTATCGCTTAGTTTGGGCATTTTAATGATTTCAGCCATGTCTTTAATTTATTTTTTGCCACAGATTTCGCTGATGTTCACAGATTTATTTTTGTTATCCGTGTTAATCTGTGCAATCTGTGGCTATTTTTATTCCTTTATAAATGGATAATCTTTTTGAACGTACACATCATGGTAAAGCTCTTCCGGTGCAGGGTATGGAGATTCTTCGGCAAAGGCAATAGACTCTTCTACAATGGTTTTAATTTTTGCTTCCATCTTTTCAATACCCGCATCATCAATCCATTTATTCTTTTTAAGTGTCTCAATTACTTTATCAATAGGGTCTTGGTGTTTGTATTCTTCCACCTCATCTTTAGTACGGTATGTTTGAGGGTCACTCATACTATGTCCACGGTAGCGATAGGTTTTCATTTCTAATAAAGTTGGTCCATCACCTCTGCGTGCACGTGCTGCTGCTGCTTCCATCGCTTCGTGTACGGCTTCAACCGTCATACCATCTACTGGCTTTGCAGGCATATCATAGGCTAAACCCAGTTTCCATAAATCGGTTACGTTGCTCGTACGTTCTACCGAAGTACCCATAGCGTAATGGTTATTCTCTATAATAAATATTACGGGTAGTTTCCATGTCATAGCCATGTTAAAGGCTTCGTGCAAGGCTCCCTGACGAACAGCACCATCGCCCATAGAGCAAACACACAAATTATCTGTTCCTAAATATTTCTCGGCAAAAGCAATACCTGCCCCCAACGGAATTTGTCCGCCAACAATACCATGTCCTCCAATAAAATTATGTTCTTTACTAAAGATGTGCATAGATCCACCCTTGCCTTTAGAGCAACCGGTAATCTTAGCGTATAATTCTGCCATTACATATTTAGGATGAAGCCCTAAGGCTATAGGATGCACATGGTCGCGATAAGCAGTAATGTGTTTATCATCTTTTCGGGTAGCGCTAACGGTACCTGCCACAATAGCTTCTTGTCCATTATATAAATGACAAAAACCTTTTATTTTTTGCATGGTATAAAGCTGACCTGTGCGCTCTTCAAAACGACGCATAAGCAACATACTCTCGTACCAAGTAAGGTAATTCTCTTTGGTAAACTTTAATTTCTTATCTGTTTTCTCGGCGGTTTTTCCCATGGGTAAGAATTTACAACAGACAAAAATAGCAAAAATACGTTTGGCAACATGCCTCTTTAAAAGGATAGAAAGTCGTTTAATTTTTATCTTCATTTCTTTGCTTGTCCAAAGAAACGAAGCAAAGAAAGTGCCCCACGAAAGCCAACCTAAAGCTTTCGTTTGTCGCACAAGTCTGCCCCACTCATGCCACGAAACTTTCGGTTCGCACTTTTCGTGGACTCCAGCCGCACTCAGAGAATCTAAAGGGTTAGATTAACCTTAAATTGAAACAGCGGGTAGCCCGACCGAACGCGGAGCAGTTTAGCCTTGTGCGTTGCAGATCGTTTGGTCTTGACTTTTTGTTTCTTTTTCGTCAAGGAAAAAGAAAAATAGAAGGAATTTTTTAAAAGAACCGTAGCTTTACCCCATGAGAGCAGATAAATACATCAGTGAAGCAGGATATACATCCCGACGAAAAGCCAATGATTTATTGGATGAAAAACGCGTGTTGGTAAATGGCAATATAGCCAAACCGGGTACTGAAATAAAGGATGGAGATGTTGTTTTAATTGACGGGAAGAAGCTGATACCAAAGGAGTTTATACCCACATACATTGCCTACAACAAACCCAAAGGCATTGAATGCACTACCGAGCAAATAGCCAATAACATTATTGATGCCATAGGGCACGAGCAAAAAATATACCCCATTGGCAGATTGGATAAAGACTCTGAAGGGTTGATTTTATTAACCAACCACAGCGAGATAATGAATAAAATTGCTCATGCCGAATTCGGGCATGAGAAGGAATACATTGTTACCCTAAACCTGCCTGTGCGCAAACAGTTCTTAAAAGAAATTGCCGAAGGGGTAACCATACAAGGCGAAAAAACAAAACCCTGCACGGTAAGTTTAGAGCCTAATGCCAAACGTGTTTTTAGAATTACCTTAACACAGGGCCTCAACCGCCAAATACGCCGTATGTGCAATGCCGCCGATTATCAGGTAATAAAACTGCAACGTGTTCGGGTAATGAATATTAAACTGGGTAAACTAAAATTAGGCGAGTGGAGAGATTTAACGCAGGAAGAACTAACCGAACTCTTTGCTCAGTTAAAATAAATTACTTCTTAAAAGTTTGGTTTAACACACTTGCCAGTCTTAATCCGACAATAACCAATTGTTTCTCACTTGAAGTGGAACGTATAGGTTAAAGAGATGGCATTTGGATCTGCTCTTTGGAAGAATTTAAAGGCTTATACTTTATTCTTAGAGCCTGGATCTTAATAGCCTGCAAAGCAATAGGGGGGTATTGTAAATAAACACTTGTGGAATTGAAGCAAGTTACCATGCAGCGTGTAAAAGCTCGCCGTCGTAACCATCGGAACGTCCTACTTAAAATACTCTATAAAATAAGCATGAAACTTATTATAGGTAAAGTACAGTATAATTGCCCACAGATTGGCAGATATACTCATTAATACAATAGTCTTAACCCTGCTTTTGTAACCGAAAAAACTGATGGCTACAAACGTGCCAAAGGGAATGGATAATACCAAAGGCGATATGATGGAAACACCTACAATACCAAAGTACCGCTTTACTTTAACCAACAAGCGGTTGGTTTTTGTCATTCGTTTCTTCTTGGGTCTGTTTGGGAACGCTTTCTTAATTAAATAATTATATAACAGAATCAATTCTTCAGATAAATAAACCGAAACAATAGAGCTGAATATACTTGAGGTAAGACTTATTAAGAGTATCTTACTAAAAGAAAAATGAAATACAAACATGGCGGTGGGTAAGCCTATAAGCGAGGGCCTGTATGCAAAGGCCAAAAAGTCGGTTATTATTTTACCCCACTCGGCTGCATTCATGCTAAAGTTTTTCTCCGAAAGCTAAATCGCCTGCATCTCCTAAGCCCGGCACTATGTATGAATGGGCGGTAAGTTCTTCATCAACCACAGCAAGCCACAGGGTGTAATTGCTATCGGGCATATGTCTTTGTACATATTCTACACCTTCTCTGCTGGCAATAACTGCCACAATGTGTGTGTGCTTAGGTTTTCCTTTTGATAACAAAGCTTTATACGCAAGCACCATAGATGAACCCGTTGCCAGCATAGGATCGGTAAGAATAAGCACTTTATCAGTTAACGAAGGACTGGATAAATATTCTATCTGAATTTCGAAGGTATTGTCTTTATGATGCTTTCTGTAAGCCGATACAAAAGCATTTTGTGCACCATCAAACACATTTAAAATACCTGTATGCAAAGGCAAACCTGCACGCAAAATGGTTGCAATTACAGGTTGTTCGGCTAATGTTTGTGTTTGTGCTTCGGCTAAAACAGTTTCGGTAATGGTATTATTATAAGCTACTGTTTTAGAAATTTCATACGCAAAAAACTCTCCAATACGTTCCATGTTTCTGCGAAAACGAATGCGGTCTTGCTGGATATTTTTATCACGTATTTCGGCGATATATTGATTTAAGATAGAGGTTTGTTCAGATAAAATATGAATCATATACAATTTGTTTGAGAGATAAATTTACTAATTGACGGCTAATTTAACAACTTCTTCGTAAACAGATTGCCAGCCCTGCCAATCGCGCCAGTTGCTAAGGGTTTCGTTATGCCACAGCGTAATGCAAGTGCCATTTACCTGTTTTATTTGATTAATTAATTCAGCACATTTTTCTATCGCCTGTTGTTGATTTAAGTTCATATACGTTTTCAAAGTACCATCCATCACACAAAAAGGATAAATGGTTAAAGATGTTTTTTCCTCCGCATCCAAATCATACCATGCAAAAGGTGAACATACACTGGCTCTGAAGCCTACTTTAAATGCATAACCCATGGTATAATCCTCCTGTATGCCACAACTGATAAGATGCTTATAGGTTTGTGGCAAATGAAGCTTTAAAAAATGCTGACGACTTTTGGTAACTGTACGGTGGGTTATGTTTGCCAAACGATTTACTTCTATTCTTACTTGTTGTTCATTTCCGTTAGAACCAAAAGAAGGATGAATACCGGTTTCGGCATAATCTCCCAAATGCTTTATCAAAGATCTGAATGAAGGATTGTTAGCTGAAATGTTCTTATCATTCGTACCATAATTACCCAACAGAAAAAAGTAAATCATGTTTAGGTTATACTTATTCTGAATATCCAACAGGTAATCGTATGTATCATAAGGGTCATGCATCTTACCCAATAAAGTAAGGGTACGTTCTTTTACATCTTCAAACTTTCCTTTTAAAAGATATTTTACGTAAGCCCCGGAAGTACGCATAATATCCTTATACTTAAAAGCCCATGCATTATCTATATCAATGGTAGAGATATATTTATAGGTATTTTCTTTGTGTTTTAAATTAGGATATTTTGCAAGAATAAGTTTCTTCAGTTCAATTGCCCACAGATTAACCAAAGGCAAATGCAGAAAATTATTCTGACAAGCCAAACTGCTATCTGCTTCAAACCGATTGTGATTATCAGCTATGTGGGGGAGATACTCTTCATACCTGCTTATTAGGAAAAAAGAAGCTGCAAAAACATCAAAGGGTATTTGCGGGTTTGCATTCTTAAACAACGTCGGAATATTATTCCAAGTTGAAATAGAAATGCTTTGCGTTTTAATTCCTTTTTCAAATAATAACGTATGTGGTATGATATTTATTTTAGATGGAAGAGGAGCATCATTATAGCTAAGTTTAGCTCCTGCATGTACAATAAACTCATCCGCGTTATTGGTGTAAGCAATTTCAAAACCACATAAATCCTTCAAAATAAAATCGGCTATATACATAAAGCGCGACGAAGGTTTATGTGAATATACTAACAGCATTTAAGCGAGGTTTTTTACCAGTTCACTGCAAATAAATTCAGCTGCATGTCCGTCACCAAACAACTTAGGAAAGCTTTGTTTACTAGTTGAAAAGGTATTGTATGCAGTTACCACTTTCTCTTTATCTGCATCTACCAACACTGCTGCACCACAAGCCAATAATTCAACCCACTCGGTTTCAGGTCGCAGAATCACACAAGGTTTCTCAAAATAAAAAGCTTCTTTTTGTACACCGCCGCTGTCTGTCATTACCAATAAACAATTTTTTTCCAGCATAATCATATCCAAAAAAGGTAAGGGCTCGCATATAATAAATTGTTTAGATAAACTTATTTTTTCTAGCAAAGATTTGTCAAGGTATTCATTCACACATTTTTTAGTGCGTGGGTGTAGAGGTAGTATAACCGATGTTTTATTTTTATTATGTATTTCAAAAAGCGCAGAGAACAAAGCATTCAAACGCTCGGGTATATCCGTATTGTTATCCCGATGAATAGTAGCGAGAATAAAATTACCCTGCTGCAAATTATATTTCTCCAGTACTCGCGATTTCTGTTCTACGATGCTTGCATAATACAGGCTATTATCATACATCACATCTCCACAATGATATATTTTAGGGTTATTAATGGTATAAGGTGTTTTGGTATCTGTCTTAAAACCTTCTTTCACCAAATTATCATACCCCGCTTTAGTTGGTGAGAATAAAAAGGTAGAGCAATGGTCGCAGGTAATGCGATTAATCTCTTCGGGCATAGCTTTGTTGAACGAACGGAGACCGGCTTCTATATGGGCAATAGGCACATGTATTTTAGCTGCTGCTATCGCACCTGCCAGTGTAGAATTAGTATCTCCGTATAAAACAATAGCTTGTGGTTTTTCTTTTACCAGTATGTCTTCTATACCAGTAAGCATAATAGCAGTCTGTTTGGCATGAGAGGCACTACCTACATTTAAATTATAATTGGGTTGAGGTATTTGTAATTCATCAAAAAACACCCCGCTCATATTGGCATCGTAATGCTGACCAGTATGTACAATTACTTCTTCAATCTCTTTACTGAATTTATTCTTTATCGCTCTGCTCAATGCAGCCGCTTTAATTATTTGCGGGCGGGCGCCTATGATCGTAATAATCTTTATCATTAGCTTAATCCATTATATTTTCTAACAAACCATTCTATGCTTAAAAATATAAGCAAAATAAAGAATACTATTTTTAAATTGATAAAATCGTTTGTTTCCTTTTGCTCATGTACAAGGGTTTTGATATTATCATTCTCCAACAGTTTCTTTTGCAAATCATTTAACTGCTTAGGATAAAACAATTGTCCACCCGTTTTTTTACTAATGCTATATAACAACGCATGGTCGGCGGTAGTGCTTGTAAACTCAACCAACAAAGGCTTTACACTAAACTCACCTTTCTGAAGGTATATCTGAGTATTAACTTTTACCTGCGCTTCATATTTATAATCTCCGGGAGGAAAGTTCCCCAAGTTTAAATGATAGGCATTGGTGGTTTTAGAAAAGGTATAGGTAAATTGTTTTTTAGCTTCATCGCTAATTACCATACTTACTTCCGGCTCATTAATTAACTCATAGCTTGGGTTAAACACTTCCGCATCAAACTCCAGAGGCTCATTCTCATTAATAATTTTCTTGGTAAACACTTTAAAGAAACTCTTATCAGCTTTAACAGAAAGGTATTGTACTGTTTTCTGAATCAATTCTTCAAACAATGCATTATTCTCATGGTCTGCATAATCACGCAACTTCCAGCGCCATAAACCCTCTGCACAAAACAAAGCAGATTTT